>NZ_JBQSVT010000012.1:0-119042 GCF_052376555.1 Specibacter sp. AOP5-B1-6 | reverse complement strand
GCTTTGCCATGCCCTGCAACCGGCGTCACCATGACGACGAGGCTAAATTGCGGTGCACGTTACCCGGCAGCCATGACGACCAGCGCGTCACGGTGACGACCAAACCCACCAATCCCGTCGCCATTCAAGGCGACGACGCCATCGTCAAATAGCGCGACGGGTAACACAGGGCGCTGATCATGAGCTACGCGTTCAGAGGCGGGTCCTACGTCTTCACGCCGGAGGCTGGGTCTCTCATCCTTGCAGCACGCGCATTGTCCCGAAGTTGGGAGAACCCCCGTTTCCAGCGACAGGCGGGATTCGTCCTTGAAGACTGGGAGCCATTTCGCGCGGCGATGCGCGACATCCTTCAGGAAGCTCCTCGCACCCGCGAAGAGATCTCATCGGCTCTCAGGGATAGCGCTACTCTCGGTTCGCTCGCGTCCGCCGCTCTTGGTGCGGGCTCGGACACCCTCTACAAGCCGCTTCACTGGTGGGGAGATATCAGTTTCGGCCCGAAACGCGGCGGTCAGACGACGTTCCAGCTGCGCAGTGGAGGGCCCGATCTGCCGGAGCCACTCGCTGTAGAAGATATCGATGCCGACGCGATCGGGGCCGGGGTTGTCTGCGACTACCTACGATCATACGCACCGGCCACACGGGAGAACCTTCGATACTGGCTGACCGAGGGCCTCTCTGTCCCGTCGCGCATGGTTTCGCGATGGCTTTCCATGAATATGGACAAACTCATCGAGGTGGAGTCGGCTGGCTCGGAGGCGTACGTGCTCCGTGAGGATCTCGACGCGATGCGCGAGGCTCGGTCAAGCGTTGTCGTCCGTCTCATCCCAGGATTTGACCCTTGGGTCATGGGGCCGGGTACCGCCGATTCGCGGATCGTCGATCCGCGTCATCGCGCGGAAGTGACCAAGGGGAGCAATCTCGTGCTCACCGGCGGTCGGGTGGTTGGAACCTGGCGACGTCGGGGAGGGGAGGTACACGTCAAACATTTTGCTGAAGAGCGCAGCCTCGACGGAGCATCGCTCGATCACGAGGTTCGACGGATACACGGACCGGACCAGCAGGTTTCGAACGTCTCCGCTCAAGGGTGAGGGTAGCTGTCGCCGAGTCCGTCCGGCACGATACCGAGCGACGGTCCACATCAGAGGTTGCTCTGTACCGGAACGTGGTGGAGTTCCGCTTCAGCGTGTAATCACTGTTGATTTGACCATTGTTCTGCTGCTGATTACCGGATACAAGCCTTAGATTTCGCGCTGCTGCAGCAGTGATTCCATCCCAGCAGAACGAGCACAGGGGCTGACCCGATGAACGTTCGACTAGCCTGTCCCAGCCGCCCTATAGGTACGGCTGGGTGATGAGTTCGATGGCGTGCCCAGCGGGGTCTTTGAAATAGACACCGCGCCCACCGTGCTCGGTGTTGGTCTCCCCGGAACGAGTCATCTGCGGGTCGGCCCAGTGGCTGACGCCCCAGCGGACCAAGCGCGAGTAGGCGCGGTTGAAGAGCTCGTCGTCGACCAGAAACGCATAGTGCTGCATCTGGATCTCGACGGGTGGCTCCGCAAACTGCAGCATCACGCCGCCGTCGAGCGTGATATTGGTGAACGGGCCCCAAGATGCGGCCTCCGATGCTTCGATGAGTTCCCGATAGAACTTTGCGGCCTCGAGACGATCCTTCGAGGCGATGATGGTGTGATTGAACTTTGCTGAAATGGTGTTTCTCCTGTCGGTGCCTGGGTATGACGCGTGGTTGATGCCGTTCGATGCAGGGGCCTTCGAACGGCACACCAAAAGTCTGCGCTCGCGAACGGCGATACGTGCACTCGAGCGAGCAGAGTAAGTCCGGCGATCGGGTCGACCGGCGGCGACTCAGAGAACTACCGGTTTGCCGATCTGTGCATGGCATGGAGCCGATCCGGTAATCACGTCCCGATCATACATTGCTGAAATCTGATGCGCGGTGTCCGAGCGCGGTGGAGTCCCGCCTCAACGGCTTACTTTCGGGCGGCAAAATTCCCACGCAATCAACGGAACTTGGGGAGATTCTGCGCGCGGATCCAGGCGTTTATGACGGCCAGTGGAAGTCCCTGTCTTCGCCGTAGGAATCGCGGCGGGCGGTGTATGCCAGGGTCGCGTGTTCTCGTGCATCGTCACCGATCAGTACTCGCAGCGGGCGGTCGGGTTCTGACAGGTGTGCGATTAGTGCCTCAGCCGCAGCGTGCGGATCGGCGTCCGTCGATGGCGCTTCAGGATCGACTGCGGGCCAAGGGATCTCCGCAGTGCCGAACAGGGAGGTGCGGAGAGCGTCGTACTCCGGTTTTGGGGCCGCGAACGACATGCTCGACCCTGCCCAGTCGGTCGCGAATCCACCTAGCTGGGCGATTGTGACTCGGATATCGAATTGTGCGACCTCGGCAGCCAGCGCCTCGCTGAAACCTTCGAGTGCCCACTTGCCCGCGTTGTATAGCCCGAACGTCGGCATCGAGCCGATGGCTCCGACGGTCGAGATCTGCACGATATCGCCGCCACCGCGTGCCCGCAGGTGGGGGATCGCGGCCCGACAGACCCACATCACGCCGAATAGATTCAGGTCGAGATGCTCGCGAGCCTGCTGTTCGTCGAGTTCTTCGATGGCTCCGACCATCCCGCCCCCGGCATTGTTGACGACGATGTCGATGCCGCCGAAGGCCTGCGACGCGATATCGACAGCGGTGGCGACTGCAGCGGCATCACGGACATCGAGCAGGATCTCCTGCACCGAGTTCGGGTAGCTGGTCTGCAGATCTGCCAGCACTCCGGGGCGGCGAACTGTTCCGAGGACGCGATCTCCTTGGTCCAGTGCGGCCTGCGCAAATGCGCGGCCGAGTCCGCGGCCGGCTCCGGTGATGAGCCAGACGCGAGTGGGGCGTGATGCTTCCGGCATGTCGAGTTCCCTCCAGCGATCCGGTGCGTCTCGTTAGGATAGAAAACAGATTTATTCCGGTCAAGACGGAACGTCTCGTCTAGTGGTGCCGTAGGATGTTGACATGACCTCCGTAGATCCCGGCTTGCCGCCCTCTGCTGTACCGGGCCCCGATACTTCCCGGCGCAGCGATCGCGCCCGTCGGGCGATCCTTTCCGCCACCCGCGAGCTCGTAGCTGACGTCGGGTACAACCGGCTCACCATCGAGGGAATCGCTGCCGCAGCCGGCGTTGGGAAGCAGACGATCTATCGATGGTGGCGTTCGAAGGCTGCAGTACTCTTCGACGCGATCCTGGAGGTCAACTCGCAAGGGGAGGGAGTGGTTGCGCTGCCTGATACGGGAGATCTTGAATCCGATCTTCGATTCGTGCTCCGGGGAACCGTTGCTGCGATGGTCGAGCCGGCTAATGACCGTCTTCAACGTGCGATTACCGCTGAGATTCAGACTGATATCGCGGTCGCGGAGGAACTGGTGCGTCTATTGCTTCGCCCTCAGCTTGATGCGTGCGCCGCCCGTATTGCGAGTGGCATTCGCGCTGGCCAGATCGACGCGTCGGTGGACTCGGGACTGGCGGTTGAACTGCTGTTCGGTCCGATCTTTCATCGTTGGCTCTTGCGAACGGGCGAACTGGACAATCAATTCGCCGACGCGGTTCTCGCCTTGGTGATGACGGGGTTGCGACCACGTTGAGGCACATTCCGGAGATCTGAACGAAGGACTCCTTTGCCGCATGCCCGCTGTCTTGATTAATCGCGACGCACTAGGTCAAAGATTGGTACGTGCGGCGACGCGGTTGAGTTCCGCTTCAACGTCTAGTGGAAGCTGCCGTCAGGACCCTGAGCCCGCTAGCCGTCGCACCGCAGGGTTGCAGTGTCGATCCGAGCTGGGCACGCAGAAATGTGGCTACGGAGTCCAGCGCCGCCGCGCCCTCGTCGAGGGCCACGGCGAAGCCCTGGAAAACGTGGGAAACACCAGAGGTGATCTCAAGCGTGACCGACGCGTCGGCTTCGGCAGCGCGAGAGGTTACCCGCAGAGCATCGTCGAGGAGGATCTCGTGAGATCCAGCTTGCACGAGCAGCGGAGGCAAGCCGGCGAGGGGCTGATCACCGGGTTCGAGGCGTCCTGTCCGGCTACGTAGTCAGCAGCGCGGGTGTGCAGTACGGCCAAGAACAGCGCCGGGTCGACGTCGGCCTTCGTCGTGAGTGAGGCACCGCTGAGTGTCAGATCGGCCCAAGGAAATGCGGTGGAGGTTAGATTTTCGATCTAACCTCCGGCGAGACTCAGGCGGTACAGTCACGGCTTCCTCGCTTGCCATTCCCGACCAAAGACGCAACCTGCGGTCGGTGTCCTCAGCCGATCTTGAGGGTCAGCAAGTGCTCACGCGCGAGGGCTGCAGCCGTCTGCCCGTCTCGGTCCGTGATCGCGTCCAGGATGCCGAGGTGCGCGTGCTGGTCCGTGTCGCTCCCGAACTCTCCGTTGATGCGCAGAAGATCGATCATTGCTTGCCGGCTGCGCGGAGTGAAGCTGTCGAACAAGTCGACGAGGATTGGGTTGTGTGCCGCTGCGACAATCGCGCGATGGAAGGCGATGTCCGCGTCGACGTGCGCTTCGATGTCAGTTCGTTGTGCGTCGCGCTGGTCTCCGGCACGCTTCATCACCCCTAGCTCAGTGGGGGAGCGCCGCTCGGCTGCAAGTGCGGCGGCCTCGACCTCGATTGCGATGCGTGCCTCGATCACCGAGTTGATGTCGGCCTGCCGCAGCGCAGTGCTCCAGTCCTCGATGATGTCGAGCGAGGCCACGAACACGCCAGCTCCCTGCCGGGTCGTCAGAACTCCTTGCCCCGCGAGGCGGCGGATGGCCTCTCGTACTGTCGAACGGCCGACGCCGAGCTGAGGCCCGAGCGTGTTCTCGCCCGGGAGCTTCGATCCCAGTGACCACTCGCCTGCGCGGATGCGCTCGAGAAGCAAGTCTGCTGCTTGCTCTGCAAGCGGGGTTCGTCTCACCTGTGCCATGAAGCCTCCACTCCGCTACTTGTCTGAGAAGTTGTGTATAGTCTACCGCATGCCTCAGATACTTCTCCTTGGATGCCGCAGCAGGAACTGACCCGACCGGCGGTCCTGTTCGCGGAGTGATTTCACTTATGCCAGTCTCGTCACTTCTTGCGCATCAAATCTGCGCCTCAGATCGAAAGAAGCACATGAGCACGTCCCCACCTCACACTCGCAACCGGCTGGGCTTGTGGGCACTGACCGCCACCCACGCAGCAAATGACTTCTATACCGGCGCGGTCGCAGCGCTGCTGCCGTTCTTCGTCCTCCACGCGGAGTACTCCTATGCGGCAGTCGCGGGGATCACGCTCGCGGCGACTGCTCTGTCCAGTGTTGCCCAGCCGATGTTCGGATACCTCAGCGACCGCTACGCAATGCGTTGGATGAGCTTGGCGGGGCTCCTTGCAGCTGGGCTGGGCATCGCACTGAGCGGCATAGTTGCGGACTCGTACGCGGCCGTCTGGATCGTCGTGGCGATCTCCGGAATCGGTGTCGCGGCCTATCACCCGGCAGCGACGATGGAAGCGCGCGAGCTCGGCGGCGGCACGAGCAGATCGATGAGTCTGTTTTCAGTGGGCGGGAACGTCGGCGTGGCGCTCGCTCCGTCGGCAGTGATCCTCGTTGTGGGAACGTTCGGTCTGTCAGGCACAGGATTCCTCATCATTCCCGCTGTAGTGCTCGGGCTGGTGTACGCCCCGGTCTCATGGCGGCACCTGTTCTCACGGACGGTACCCATCGAGCGAGCCACCGCAGCGGCCAGGACTTCCATTCCGGACGACTGGAGTGCTTTCATGTGGCTCACCGCGGTACTGGCCACCTGGTCGGTCGCCTACGTGGGTACGTCCACCTTCATCTCCCTGTACTCGATACAGCGGTTCGACGTGGCCCCAGGCTTCGCATCGATCGCGCTGTCTGTGTTCCCGGCGGCCGGCGCGGTGGGAACCCTCGCCGGAGGCTGGCTGGCCGACCGCTTCGGAAGGCTGCGCGTCGTCCGGACCGGATACCTGCTCGCGGCTGTCTCGACCATCGCGATCGTGCTCGCGCCGTCACCGGCGGTGGTCATCGTCGCGACGGCGGTCCTGGGCGCGAGCCTGTTCCTGCCGTTCGCTGCGCAGATCACATTGTCACACTCCTACTTGCCGAACAGAATCGGCATGGCCAGCGGCGTCACCTTGGGGCTTACCCTCTCGCTCGGAGGGTTGGTCAGCCCACTGCTGGGATCCATCGCGGACCAAACGAACATCCAGACGGTCTTCATAATCGTCGCTGCCCTCCTCGTGGTCGGCTTCGGGCTCTCGTTCTTCCTCAAGGAACGTCGGAGCTTATCTGCTGAGAGCCTTGAGCCGCAGGGCGAGACCCTTGAACTGGTAGAGAGTACTCATGGCTGACCGCGAGATCCTGCGCCTCGAAGGCGTTGACTTTGTGCGGGATTCCCTGCAGATCCTCAGCGACATCCACCTGACAGTACACGCGGGGGAGCGATGGGCGCTGATCGGGCCGAATGGAGCCGGAAAGAGCACCATTCTGAGCATGTGCGGCGCGGTGAAGCATCCCACCCGTGGCAGCGTCCACGTGCTCGGGCGCAAGCTTGGTCGCGTAGACATCCGAGAACTGCGTGAATCCATCGGACACGTTAATCCGCGCCACCCGCTCAACTCGCCGCTCACCGTCCGGCAGGTCATTCTCACTGGTGCAACGGGCACGACTGAGCTCATGCCGCGATGGGTTCCTGATGCGGCCATCCAAGCTCGTGCCGACGAGCTGATCGAGATGCTCGGACTTAATGGTCTTGAAACGGCGACCTGGTCGACGATGTCGCAGGGCGAACGTGGACGCGCTCTCATCGCACGCGCACTGTTGCCTGACCCTCCACTCCTGCTACTGGACGAGCCCTCCACGGGACTCGACGTAGCCGCGCGCGAGTTGTTCCTCACCACCGTCGACGAGCTGCACAGGGCTCGACCAGACCTCGCCACCATCCTGGTGACGCACCATCTCGAAGAGCTACCCACGACGACGACCCACGCGATGCTGATCAAGGACGGACAGGGATATGCATCGGGCCCGGCCCGAGAGGTGCTGACGACCGAGCTGGTAAGCGAATGCTTCGACCACCCGATCGAGGTCGAGCATCGTTCTGGTCGCTGGCAGGCTCGCGCGCTCGCGAGGAGCTGAATGATCCGGAGGTGCATGGGGGCCGACTCTGCGCAGCCAGAGGTTGCTCCGTGCCGGAACGCGGTGGAATTTAGATTTAATGTTTAGAACCGTTTCGGTCCAGATCGTAGGAAATACCCGGAATGCTTTGGCATCCGGGTATTTCTGTCCCTGCGATTGAGCGTAGCTCAACCAATGTTCCAAGAATGACGTAGATCAGCGGCAGTCCTCTCCCTGGAGCTCAAATGTAAGTGGCCTCCATCTTCTCGGGCGGGGTATTTTGTCTCGCATCGCTGTCTGCTCGAAGCAGTGACGCCCAGATTCCATTGTTATATAATCAGTTATATGGAGAAGGGAGTCCATTATGGCAGTCACAAGTGTCGACCTGGACCTGAAGTTGATCGAGCGTGCAAGGGTGCTCACCGGTGAGAGATCGAACCGCGCCGTCCTCGATCTCGCATTGCGCCGCCTTATCGCCTCGAAGCAAAAGGGTGTGATGGTTGACGGGATCTCCGCTTTGAAAGACCTGGAATCCGAACTTGGCGCGCCGGTTGTTGCTCCGGCCCAGGCCTCGTGACCGACTACCTGGTCGACAACTCCGTCTGGGCCCGGCTCGCGTCTGGTGATGCCCTCATCACTGCGAGACTGCGGCACATTGAGCGAGCACCGTCGGACCTCTTCGTAACCTGTCCTCCGCAGGTTCTGGAGTTCTGTCACAGCGCCCGGACTCCCGGTGAATACACACAGTACCGGGAGCAGATCTCTCTGGGATTCCCGTTGGAACATGCGCCCGACGAATCGCTGGTGCTCGACATTCAGAGCGCTCTGTGGAATTCGGGCCTTGTTCGTGCAGCGGGCTCGCTCGATATTCTCATCGCAGGTTACGCGATCGTGAACGAGGCGACTGTGCTGGCCGCAGACCATGATTTCGGCCATATTGCTGCAGTGAGCGATCTGAAATACGAGTACGTCGCGCCTCGGAATTTTTCAAGTCGGATGGTACCAACGGGAGTTAGGCGGCTTCTTTTTCTGTGTTTTCCCTGGGTTTGTTGATCCACGCCGGGCCGGGTAGATCGAGGATTTTAGGGTCTGTGTTTTGGGCGAAGCGAATCGGGTTTTTTGCTCGTGCCGCGGCGAGTGTTTCGGAGCGTTGCTTGGCTATGGCGCCGGCGAGCCCGTAGTGGACGTTGGCGGGTGTGTGGAAGCCAATCCCGGAGTGCTGGTGGTCGTGGACCCTTCTATGTTTGTCAAGCCGTGTTCAGGTCCTCGTTTTTTGAGTTGAAGATTCGGTAGACCCGCCGGGCGAGGTAACGTTTGAGACAGCGGCGAATTTCCTTGGTTGTTCGCCCTTCGACCTCTCGTTTCTGTACATATTTGCGAGTTTCCTCGTCATGGGTCATGCGCGTAACGGCGACGATATGCAGGGCCTTGTTCAGGCTCCTGTCACCGCCTCGGTTAAGCCGGTGCCGGACAGTGTTGCCTGAGGATGCCGGGATCGGGTTCACCCCGGCAAGGGACGCGAACGCCGCTTCCGAAGTGACTCGACCTTCGTGGGACCACACTGTCAGGCAAATGGCAGCAGTGACAGGTCCGAAGCCCTTCACGTCCAGGAGCGGGGCGGCTTTGCTGATCTTGACCAGCTCGGTAATCTTCTTGCTGTTATTGGCCAAGTCGGTATCGAGGTCAACAACGCGTTTGGCCAGGCTGAGCGCTTCCGCACGGGCGACAGAAAGCGAGAGTTCCTCCTCGCGGGCACGCCACCGGGACACCTCAATAATCTTCGCCCCGGTCAAGGCCTTGCGGGCGTCCAGACCGAGGCTGCTGACGCGCAGCAGCGCAGTCAGCGCATTCACTGCTCTGGTGCGTTCACCGGTCATGGCCTCCCGGGCAGTAACCAGGACTCGTAGCGCTGCCCGGACCCCTTCATCCAGCCGCGGCCGGCGCAAGTGCGACTGTTCCAAAGCGAGTACGGCCCGCCCGATCCGTTGCGCATCGAGGGTGTCGGACTTGCCGACTCCGTGGTTGGCGCGTGCGTTCATCCGTGCAGCCTCGGCGACCGGATAGCCCTCGGCTGCCACGGCGCCTGCGAGTATCGCCCCGTAGGAAGCGGCTCCTTCGATCGCCCAGAGAGTATCGAGGTCCGCGCCGGTACGCCGGGCCACCCACGCGATGGCACGGTTGATACCGGCACCTGTGGTTGGGAAGTCCTGTGTGTCCACCAGCTCGCCGGTGATGGCGGTGATGATGGCGTAGACATGGTTACGGGCATGGGTGTCAACCCCTACGACAAACGGGTGAGAATGCGCGACTATAGACATAGCGGTACCTGCATCTTTCCTCTTTGACGGGCATATGGTCAGGGCCGTTGTCGGCCGGTACCAGCCCGGGTAGAGGTCACTTCGGAACAACACTGTGACGAGCCACGCCCCACGGGGCGGACAACCTTCTGATCAAGTCACCGAGGTGGGCCGAGCAGGTGCCGGCCGAGCACCCCAAAGGATGGACAGGTCCCACAAAAGGCATCCAAGCGGAGCCAGTCAGTAGCTGAGTCACATCCACGGGGCGGAACGGCTAGTACCTACTCTGCCAGCTAGTCCCAGACCAGCTACAACCAATACTCACAGTTGTACCAGTCCGTGAACTCGCTGATGAAGGTCCTGGCATCGTGGAGTGAGGCGAAGCGTTCGGGAAATGTTGGCCCGAATTTCATGGTCTTGAACAAACTTTCGCTGTACGGATTATCGTTGCTGACACGGGGTCGGGAATGGGACTGGGTAACTTCTAAATCAGAGAGCAGCGCGGCAACGGTTTTCGATGTCATGGACGTCCCTCTGTCGGCGTGAAGCACGTGCGGGATGCCGTGGATACCAAACATTTCCTTCATCATTTCCACAGCGAGTTCACCGCTCTCGGTGGCGTGCACGTGAGCGCCAACGATGAACCTCGAATTGATATCCACAGCCATGTAGCAGTCGTAGTATTTACCCTTGATCGGTCCGGCCAGTTTCGTAATATCCCACGTGATCACGTGACCTGGCGCGGTGGCCACCAGCTCAGGCACGGCGCGGGGCGGATGCTTGGCCAGACGGCGGCGTTCCTTGACCTGCTGGTTCTCCTCCAGCACGCGGTACATCGTTGATACAGAGCCCAAATAGAGGCCTGCATCCAGGAGCTTGGCATAGACCTGCTGGGGTGGCAGATCGACGAACGCCGGCGAGTTCACCGCGGCCAGGATCTCGGCACGTTCCGCGGGGCTGAGCTTGTTCGGCGGGACCACCGGTTCCCAGTCCCGCGGCGGGGCCGGCTTCCTGTTCATGGTCGTCCGCGAGACACCGGCCAGGACGGCGGCGTCTCGCTGAGGAACACCCACTACGAGGAGTTCCTTGTAGGCGGCCATCAACGCTTCCCGGGCTTCGCCCCGCCCTCGTCCCTCTCGGAGAGATCCTCCAAGAGAGCGTGAAGTTTTCCCAGCACACCCAGAGCTGCCTCGGATGTTTTCAACCGGCCCTGCGTCACCTCTAACTGGCGACGCAAACGCGCAATCTCGGCCTGGTCCTTGGACAGCTTGCCGATGGAATCCCCGGCCTTCTTGCCCTCCAGGACACCGGCATCACGGAGGCGACGCCACTCGGTCATCTGCGAGGAATACAAGCCCTCACGGCGCAGGAACGCACCACCTTCATTGGAGAGAACAGCGGCCTCGTACTGGGCCAACAACTCAAGCTTCTGCGCGGGGGTGTACGACCTACGACGGGTCGGGCCACCGGCACGCGGTCCGGAACTACTCATGCCACCATCATGGCCTACCGAAGACAAAACTGGACTAGACATTATTACTGGTTTCCTGGTTCTCGCCCCACGCAATCAAACGGAGTTGCTCTTTCCCCGTGGTACCGTCCCAGCCTGACACGTAGGGCCTTGGCCGTGACGTCGGCGATATCGCTGCAGCCATACAAGCATGATGCCTCTCTGTGTCAGAACGTGGTGGAGTTCCGCTTCGGCGTCTGAATCCCGGGTCAGGGCCAGGTTGGCTGCCACAGGTTCGCCGAGCTGCTGGCGATCAGCAGGCAGCCATGTGCAGGAGATGGCTCAACATGACACAGACGTCGAGCCAGTAGCCGTAATTCCCTCAGAACAACGGCCAGGGCACCGCCGGCATCTCACCGCTCGGATCCGGAAACCGCCCGGCCAAGCGCAATTGGGTACAGCGCGCGGCGAGCGATGCGATTTCTTCGGCGCTGAGCAAGTCCGCCAGGTTTCGGCGCAGCTCACCCTGCAGTCCTTCGATGACACGATCAAGGCCAGCCTCTTCGTCGGAGGTCAGAACGTCTCCCCGCCATCCCCACAGCACCGTGCGCAGCTTGTGGTCACGGTGAAAGGTGAGCCCATGGTCCACGCCGTGCCGGTGTCCGTTCGTCATTGCAAGAATGTGGTCGCCCTTGCGGTCGGCGTTGTTGACGACGACGTCGAACACCGCCATGCGTCTGAGCGCCGTCGAGTCTTCGTGAACGAGGGCGACCATCCGGCCGTTCTCATCCTGCCCTTGAAGAACCTGTTTCCAGCCCGTCTCCGGCATCTGGTCCGTCGCGACGAGGGTCACGGCATCTTGGGTGGGATCCTGTTCCTGCCAGAGCTGCACCATTCCTTCGCCTAGCGGACCGTCGCGCAGCCAGGTGTGGGGCACGACGCCCCAGCCGAAGGTCTGCGAAACCAGATAGGCGGCCACCTCCCGGTGGGCCAGCGTTCCCTGGGGAAAATCCCACAGCGGACTTTCGCCGGCTATCGGCTTATAGACGACGGCCACATCGCCGATGCTGCCAAGAAATGTAGCGTTTGAAGCCGTCGTGATACGGCCGGTGAGTGTCAGCTCGGCGGTCACTAGGTCCGGTGTTGGCATCAGGCCTCTGGAAGAGTGCAGATGTGCCCGTCCGCGTCTATGGGGTAACCACAGAGAGGGCACGTCGGACGCCCGGCGCCCACGATCTCGCGGGTGCGCTTGGCGAATGCACGGGCGGTGCCGACCGGCATTCGAACCAGCAGCATTTCGGTCTCGTCGGCGCTCTCCTCATCAAGCGATTCGTCATCGTCGTCATCGTCGTCAGCATCGACAGCGGTGATGGGGTGGGCTTCAATGACGACCTGGGCCGTGGTTGGATCCCAGCCCAGGCTCATGGCGCCGGCGCGAAACTGCTCCTGGACGGCCTCGAGCTGGTCATTGTCGACAAGTTCGATGGGAGTACCCGTGGGAACGCTGAAGCGGTTGCCCTCGACGGTCATGAGTTGATCGAGAATTTCGTCGATATTCTCCGCGAGCAGAGCCGATTGCTGCTTCTCCAGGGCAATACTCACGATCTGCGTCCCTGTGCGCACCTGCAGGTAGAACGTGCGTGCCCCCGGAAGGCCAATGGTGCCAACGACGACCCGGTCGGGCCAGGAAAACTCGTGAACTAGTGTAGGCATGTCAATATTCTAGGCCCATGAGCTTCATGGCGTCTTTGACCCTGCCCCGCCGCCCACCGGCGCATCGCCAGAGTGGATGTGGTTCGACAGCCACGACAGATCGCCCGCGTCGGTATTGGTCGCGTAGACGCTTGGCCGACTGGCGCCATAGCGCACGATCGATACGGAGGCCGGGCCCACGTTAATACGCTGGAACAGGTCAAGGTGCATGCCGAGCGCGTCGGCGAGGACTGCCTTTATGATGTCACCGTGGCTCACCGCCACCCAAACGGCCCCTGGCCCGTACTCGGCTTCGAAGGCTGCATCGTGGCGTCGAATTGCTGCCACTGACCGAGACTGCATCGCTGCCATGGATTCGCCGCCGGGGAAGACGACGGCGGACGGTTGCGACTGCACAACGGGCCACAATTCCTCGGTCGCGAGATCACTGAGCATGCGGCCCTGCCACTGGCCGTAATCACACTCGGTGAGATCAGGTTCGACCGGCGCGTTTGGAGCGCCAGTCTGGCGATCGAGGATGAACTGGGCAGTCTGCTGACAACGCTCAAGGGGGCTCGACACCACCCCAACCAAGGGCACGGCCGCGAGCCGGTCTCCGGTCAGGGCCGCCTGGTCCCGCCCAATCTGGTCCAGGCTGACGCCGGCAGCCCGACCGGCCAGCAGTCCAGTCGCATTGGCTGTGGTGCGGCCGTGCCGCACGAGAATAACTGTTGCCATCCGCCCAGCCTAGTCACCCGCCGTCGACGAACCCTGCCCCGAAGCCGAGTGTCACCAACCTGATGTCCAATCTGAGCTAACCGGTTCAGATGTGGCTGCTTTAGGGGCGCCCAGAAGGCTATGGCATCTTGGGGTGTTTAGATTCTCGTGGGTTATCTGCTCGATCGGCCTGTTCCGGAATGAATGCCCGGCTACACAGGTCTGAGCCGATGGGGTTTATGATGTTGGCCTTTAGCGTCGATACGAGGGCATGAGCGGGACTCCCTGCAGAACAAGCTGAAAGCGGTTGAGGAGGAACCCTTTTTGGTTCCTGGAGCATGTTTTTACTCATTTGATTAATTACATGTGTAGTCCAACCGCTCGCGTCAGCGGATGCGTGTAGTCGTTCCTCACATCCATCAGCAAGGGTCTTTTGATGGGATTGAGCCCTGGTTAAAGTGTGACTTTGACAGCCCTGAATTTCACATGTTACGAAATACAGCCCGTGATGTTTAGTGCCATCACTACCTGTTCGACTGTTGAAGTATCCCCAAACTGGGCATTGGGGGTAAGCGCTCAAAGCGTGGGGGGACCGGCCAATCTGGAAATTGGTCTGACGTGCCACCAAATGCCGTGATGGTCTGATTGACGAGATCACAGCCCGCCTGAAGGAAGCCTTCCACGCCCAACATTCGCAATGAGTGCCCTTTTCTTATAGGCCAGAGAGCGCCCGACTCGTTAGTCGTCGTCAACGGGTCTGCGCCGTGGCCGAGGCGATCGCGCAGGGACTTCATATCGGATAAATAACACCGAATCTTCTCAGTTCCTTGGTAGGTGCGCCATTCGCAAAAGCTGCTGTTTTCTGCGGACTCTGTTGGGATCAGCGTTCTAACTTCCCAGTCTTTAGTGAAGAGCTTTACGTTGTGGACCGTCGTGAATTTATTTTGAATTTTGCCAATGTTTAGGGGTAGCGTGCGCGTGTTCGCTGAGTCATTGAGGGCCTCTTTGAAAAACCCTTCCAGCGGTGCATACACAAGCAGAAATGCACCCCACCGGAGTGAGTGCTGGCGCTTGCCCTGCAATGTTCCCCCATCAGGGAGCTTCGCATCGCGGAGTTCACTGTGCAGCGAGATCATGTCTGCAGGAATCTTCAGAAGCTTGGAAGTTTCGTTGCCAGCATCTATCACTCGGTCAAGGTGTGCGTTGACGTTCATGGTCCAATTCTGCCTGATCGCGCGAAGAAATCTGTTCGGACGCTCCGAGACATCTAATGGTGAGTCGACAGGTCATCTGAGGATCATTTTGGTATCTCTACAATGAGGTTGCAATCTCGTGCTGGCCGCTTGGTGCGAAGTGAGCCCAAACGGGCACCCCGCCCGGGCCGGCTCAAGATCAACGGAGAACTCAGGCGACAAATGTTGATTGCGGTTGAAAACATTCACACGTTGCGTCGTTCCACACCCCGGGGTGCCTGTCCACTGCTCAACCCGCTGCCGCCATTGGTCGGTTCAAAAGTGCATCTGACGGCCACTGTGTCACATCCGTCAGATGAGCGCTGCAGCCGGAGGGCTCCGGTAGTGTGACTGGCATCGGGGAACCAGCAATAACGAGGAGTTCGACATGGCGGACGCACACCAGATAACGGACTATTTTTCGCGGGTTCTCAGGCGCGGGCAGCTGGAAGAAGTGACTTTTAAGGACGATTCCCTCTTCGTGACGGCACAGCGTACACAGCTCACCACGGGCTCCATAAGTGTTGAAGATGCTTCGAAACTATTTGCCAACCACGACAAGGAAGCCAGCAGACGCAGCACTGCGCCGGGCGAGGATAAGCCGATCTCTGTGGTGGTGTCCCTGGTTTCGCTGAATCAAATGCCTCCCCGGGGCGGGACAATCCAAAACGGGCTGCTGCTCCTCGCTGCAAAGCTGTTTCGTGATGGTCATCTCGAACCTGAGTTGGAGACCGCCTCCTCTCCGTGGATACCGTCTGAGCGTCTGGTTTCGCCCTCGGTCAGCGGCAGCAGAGTCATGGTTGGTTCACTCACTGACTTCTGGCATTACTCGCGTTCCGAGCTCAGCGCGGGTGTATCCCAAACGGAGTCATTTGCTGAGGCAATGGAGCTGGGCACGCGGCTGTTCGAGGAGGTAGCGGCGGAGTCCCTTGAAGAGTACACACTGAAACAGCATGAGCGCGGCGAGTCGATCGAATACGAGCTGTGCCATATCCAAGAGCTCGACCGAATCAATGCAGTGGGCGGGCTTCTGGATGTCTACGATTTCCTGGGCCGGGAAAAGAAGCTGCCGGCCACTGTGGAGCGGATGGCCACCGGGTGGCTTGGCGCCAGGCCGCTCGAGACGCAAATCCACGAGGGCGATGGGCTGTATGAGGCTGCGAAGAAATCGTGTGGGTCTATGAGTGACGGATTTCCGTTGACAGATTCGCAGCGTCGCTCGGTGCATGCTTTCCTCGACGAATCCGGAAGTGAGATCACGGCCGTAAGCGGCCCTCCCGGCACGGGCAAGACGACGATGCTGCAAGCGATTGTGGCCAATCTTTATACTCGCCGCGCGTTGGAAGAGGACGCTCCGCCTGTCATCGTGGGCACCTCCACCAACAACCAGGCCGTAACCAATATCATCGCCTCGTTCGCCTCGGTGACGAAGGACGAGCCCGGACCGCTGGACTTCCGCTGGTTGCCTCAGGAGCGAAACGGTAGTGCATCCACTGATGAATCGTTGCGCTCGCTGGCGGTTTACTGCCCTGCGATGGGGAAAGCGGCCGAGGCGAAAACCAAGTACCTGATCGAGCAGAAGGACAAGAGCCACACGTACGCCGCCTACAGCAGTGAGTCCTACCTGGCGGGGGCGAAGGACCGCTTCGTAATCAGCGCACATGCCTACTTCGGGCGAGTCACCGACATTCCTCAGCTGCAGCAGTGGATCCATGACGCGCTGACGGAGCTGGACGGGCACCGCCTCGAACTAATCGAGACCATGAGCTCCGAGGGGCGGTCGAACGCCTATATTTCCCTCTGCAGCAACGTCGAGGACTCTGCGTATCTAAAGTCGATCAGCCAAGTAGCCGAACTCAAGGACTGCGAGAGCCTCGAACAGCTTGATCGGATGCTCGACGTGACCCTGCGGTATGCGGAATTCTGGTTGGCCGTGCACTATTTTGAAGCGCAATGGCTGCTCATCGATGACTTCATCGAAGCCGAAAACCGGTGGAAGACTACCTCGAACGTCATGGAGCGGTACTGGTGGCAGGCGGCGGCCCTTACGCCCTGCTTCGTGATGACCGTTTATCAGGTGCCGAAATACTTCAAGCTCTACTCGAAACCGGGGGAACCGAGCCGCTTCGACACCGGTCGCATCGATCTGCTGATCGTCGACGAAGCCGGCCAAGTGGATACTCCGCTGGGCTTGCCGAGCTTCGCACTCGCCTCCCGTGCGCTGGTGGTCGGCGACGAAAAGCAGCTGTCGCCAGTGTGGTCCATCGACGAGCAGACCGATAGCGAAGTAGCTCAGAGCGCCGGCATCTCGTCCAACGAATGGTCCGAGGACCTGCAAATGCGCGGTGTCGCGTGCTCGGCACAGTCAAGTCTGATGCGGGCGGCCAGCCACGCCTCGAGTTGGAGCTATGGAACGGGGGCGCCAGGACTGTTCCTCGCGGAGCACTTCCGGTGCCACCCGAACATCATCGAATTCTGCAACGCGCTGCTGTACGACGGGCTGTTGCATGCCAAACGTCCCGCCAGCTCATCAAGGCTCGACGGCGTGTCCCCCGCCTTTCTGTGGGTGGACGTGCCTGGATCAAATGACTCCCGGCAGGGTTCCAGCCGGAGGAATCAGCAGGAGGCCGAAGCTGTCGCTGCGTGGATCGTGGAGAACTACGCGCACTTCTTCGACATCTACCATTCCCAGGAGCCCGATCCGAACAAGCGGGTCGCTGAGGATGCCCTGATCGGCGTCGTGACGCCGTTCAGCGCCCAAGCCGGTTTGATCACCCAGGAACTGGAGAAAGCTGTGCGGGCAGCGGATGGGGCTGCGAGTCTGCCGGACCGGCTGTGGAAGAAGGTGACTGTGGGAACGGCACACCGATTGCAGGGGGCGGAGCGACCGATCGTCCTGTTCTCTGCCGCGTACGGGCAGAACAGCCCGCAGTCGGGGTTCATTGATGCGAATCCGGAGCTGATGAACGTGGCCGTCTCTCGTGCGAAGGATCTCTTCATCGTGTTCGCCGCTGCGAACCGGTGGAACAACGGAGCCGTATTTGGCCCGATGTCCAATTTCGCGCAGCGAACAGATGCGGTCTTCGCTCATCGTGAGCCCTGCACCGTCAGCCTGGAGAAAGGCAGTGTGGAGGAAGAAGGAATCCCTGCGCCTCCCACCGGGTCCGTGGATGAACCAGCCGTCGTGACAGCTTCGATAAAGACGGTGGAGCCCGGTGCCGCTGCGACGTCGTTGAGCATGGTGCTAAAGGGCTGGCGCGAGGCTGGTGAGCTTCGTGCGGAGGATGCCGACATGAACGCCCGGGCCCTGAATGCCCGGCTCGGTGAGGTAGGTGTCCTTGTCGGCGAGCCAGGCGCGTGGGAGCCATCGACGCTGGCCCGAGCTCTGGGCGTCGTGGTGGAGCAACGGCACAACGCACAGGGTGAGCAGTACGAGTCCATCAAGTACAAGTCCCAGATGCGGGGCTTGCTGCTTGGTCTCTACCGCGACGGGAAGATGTGAGTACGGCTTACCGCCCGCAGAGCCTCCCGGAAGAGAGCCTGTAGCGTCAGCTCTTCTGATTCACGCTGAGGCTCCGCCGCTCGATGGAGCAGAGGTTTCGGCTTCCTCCTCAGGAACGCGGGCGGGCTGGGAATGCCTTGGCGGCGGAATCACCCCGTGGCAGTCGCCGGATCAGCGCAGCTCGAGCTCGATGAGCGGGTGATCCGCAAAGACCTCCAGAATGAGCTCGAAATACGTCTTTCCGGCTCCGTTCCGCAGCTCGTCGAGATCCGACTGGATGCGTTGCTGATTAAAGGAAGTCGGTTGTGCCAACTTGTTCTGCAGCCACCGCTGTGTCTCGTCGAACCCGAGCGCATCACGGCTGAGGGCATGGTTGGTCCAGACAAACACAGCAGGATCACCATCCCGGATCTCACTGTCAACCCGGTAGAGGACGTCGTTTAACCCATCCAGGCTCGAGCCAAGACGCCAGTCCTCCTCGGCCATCAGCTCTCGGTTGAACTGCTCGTACAGGTCCGGGATGCCGTGCACCTCGGCGCCGTTGATTCGGTACTGCTTCATCACTCGGACTCCTTCCCTTCCCTGCTCATGACAATAAACCACGATGCGCACTTGCCCAGCACCGCATGGCAGCGCGCTGTATCCTGACCAAAATGCACTGCCGAGCGGCCGAGAGGAATCCCTTGCCGATACGTGTTCCCGAACCCCTGATTCCCGTGTTCCTGAAAGTGACCCGCGCCAACCGGGCGTTTGTGAGCGAGGCGGGCGCACAGCAGCGAATTCGCGAGCGCGCTTTGCGCCCTGAACCCTACGGTCCGCCGACGCGTCTGGAAGGTGTGAGTGTTGACCGCCGGTTGCCGAATCCACTCGGCTGGCCCGTGTATGACGTGGTGCCGGCGGACAGGGCCCAGCATGGCGAGGGGCAGGCGTCCGTGGTCGTGTATGTCCATGGCGGGGGCTGGGTCAATGAGATCCGCATCCAGCACTGGCAACTGACCGCTCGCGTGGCGCGGGAGTCACGGCAACGCGTCGTGGTGCCCATTTATCCACTCGTGCCCTTTGGGACGGCGCGCGAGGTGAGGGACGGCGTCGTCGAACTTGTCAGGGCAGAACTCGACGCCGGCAACGAGGTGCGGCTGGCAGGTGACTCGGCCGGCGGCCAGATTGCGCTCTCGGTGGCCCTGGAGCTTCGCAACCTGGGTATTGTGCTTCCCTCCACCCTGCTGCTTTCGCCAGCACTGGACCTGACCTGGAAGAACCCGCGGATCGACGCCGTGCAGCCCAGCGACCCATGGCTGGGGCGCCCCGGAGGGCGGGTGCTGGCGGAGGCTTGGCGGGGTGCCGACCCCATTGAAAGCCCCGTGGTCAGTCCGCTGTTCGGGGACATGGCCGGGCTTGGGCCGCTGACCGTCCTCACCGGCACCCGGGACATCCTGAACCCCGACGCGCAACTCCTGCGAACCAAGGTGCGAGCGGCCGGAGGCCAGATGGCGTGGCACGAGGCCGAAGGGCAATTGCATGTGTATGCGCTCCTTCCCACCGCGGCCGGGAAACAGGGCATGCGAACCATTGTGCAAAGCTTGCAGCCCACTGACGCCCTGCCATGATCCCCGGGCAGCCCGCCCGAATGCAGCAGCCCGCCTGCCCGGCTGCAGTGGCAATGTCGTCAGGCTTCGCCGGCACAGTCTAGGATGTTTTTTGCTTGGCTTTCGCTGAGGCGCCTTAACTACACTGACCGCAAGACCCAAGGAGCGCACCATGTCTGTTGGCCTGCTTGCCATCGTTGACGACATCCTGACCGCCGCGCTGAAGGCCTCTGCCAAATCGGCCGGCGTGGTCATCGATGACGCCGCCGTCACCCCGCAGTATGTTGCCGGGCTGACCCCCGCCCGCGAACTCCCGGTGGTGGCCAAGATCGCCCGCGGCTCGCTCATCAATAAATTTGTTTTCATCATTCCGTTGGCGCTGCTCCTGACCGCGTTTGCGCCGTGGGTGCTGCCGTACCTGCTGATTGTCGGCGGTGTTTATCTGTGCTTCGAAGGTGCAGAGAAGGTGGCCGAATGGTTTGGCCACGTTCATGCCCACAAGGAGGACGGGGCACGCGATGAGAAGGCGCTCGTTGCTGGTGCCGTGCGAACAGACTTGATTCTCTCCACCGAGATCATGCTCATCTCCCTGTCCAACCTCGACCCCGGGATGGGCTTCTGGATGCGGCTCGGTGCCCTCGTGGTGATCGCGCTGGTGATGACGGCGCTGGTTTATGGCGCGGTTGCGCTGTTGGTCAAGCTCGACGACGTCGGCATCAAGATGGAGTCCAGCGACAAGAGCGGCACGCGCAAATTCGGCACGGTAGTAGTCCGTTCCATGCCAACTGTTTTCCGTGTCATCGGCATTATCGGGACCGTGGCCATGCTCTGGGTTGGTGGCCACCTGGCCATCCTGAACCTGGGGGAGGTGGGCTGGCACTGGCCCGCTGACCTGTTGCACGGCGTGGAACACGCCATCGAACCGCTCGGTGCTGTTCTTACCTGGTTCGGCGGCACCCTGTTGTCAGCCGTGGCAGGACTCCTGATCGGCCTGATCGCCGTCGGCGTCATGCTTGCAGTCCAAAAGATGCGGCCAGGTCGGGAGCACGCAGAAGCGTAAGCTCGCCCGGCTCAGCTGAACAAGGCTCGACGGCGGCACCCGGCCAGGGTGCCGCCGTCGAGCTTTACCGGGTTAGGGCACTGTGACGGGCTACAGCTCGGTGACAACGTCCCACGAAGAGTGGATGGCACCGTGGATGTAATTCACTGCGCCGGCATCGCCAACCACGTCACAGCTGATGCCTGCTTCCTTGAGCGTCTCGGCCAGGGGAGCGGCCGCCGTCGTTCCGTCTGCATAGACCACCATGGCCGCCGGGGCGGAGAAGCTCTCCTCACCCTCGGTCCACTCGACCGACTTGGGCGTGATGCGCGTGATGGCAACGTTGCGGTGGATCTTCACCCCGTGGTCAAGGGAATCCTTCACAGCAGTCCAGCGCCGCGGCATGGCCAAGGGCAGGCCGAGCTGCTGCTTCTCATGCAGGAGCGTAACGTTGCGGCCGCGCTCTGCCAGGAACTCGGCGAGCTCCAAGCCAACCAAGGATCCGCCGATGACGACGACGTTCTTGCCCATGGGCAGCCAGTACTTGGTGAATTGACGGACGAACTCGGGGCTCTTGGTCAAGCCGGAGAGGCGTCCCATTTTACCAAGGTTGCTGAGGACGAAGCCAGCCTCCTGCGCGGTCGCCGTCCCGAGCATCATGGCCCGCAACGTGTCGCCGGTCTGCACGTTCGGCAAATCGCCGCCGGGAAAGTCCGGCTTGGGGCGGACAGCGCCGGTAGCCACAATGACGTGGTCGGCGTTCAACGCCCGGATCGTCTCGAGCGTGGCCGGCGTGTTCAGCTTGACCGCGATGCGCAGGCGCTTGATCTCGGCCTTGAACCAGCGCAGCAGGCGCTCGTTGTCAGGGGTGGTCATCGTGGAGAACCACATGGTCCCGCCCAAACGATCGGACTTGTCGATCACGGTGACCCGGTGGCCACGTTCGGTCAGGACGCGGGCACTCTCCAGGCCGGCGGGGCCGGCGCCAACCACCACCACGTGCTTGGAGGCGGAGGCCGGCTTGAGGGGGAGAAGCGCCTCGTTTCCCAGGGCAGGGTTGACGGCGCAGAACGGGGTGTCATCGAAGAAGTTCTCGGCAACGCACAGGTAGCAGTTGATGCAGGGGCGCACCTGGTCTGCCTTGCCCGCGCGGAGCTTGTTCGGCAACTCGGGATCCGCGAGCAGTTGGCGTCCCATGGCGGCGAAATCGACCTTGCCTTCGGCAATGGCCTTTTCGGAGATGTCCGGGAGCATGCGGCCGACGGCGATCACCGGGATCGTAAGGTGCTTCTTGATCTCCGCGGCGTTCTCCAGGTAAGCGCCCACCTTGCTGGGCAGCGGACCGTCCGTGAAATTGTCGAACGGGTTCCGCCCCCACCCGGTCACGTGGATCGCATCGGCGCCTGCCTGCTCGAACAGCGCGGAAGCCTCAATGGCCTCCTCGAGCGTGAGGCCGCCTTCCTGCCCGTATTCCTCGCCAGAGACGCGAACCAGGATGGCCAGGTTGTCGCCGACCCGCTCCTTGACGGCCTCGATGACCTCGCATGCCAGGCGTGCACGGTTGGCCAGCGTGCCGCCGTATTCGTCAGTGCGTTTGTTGTCCCGCTGGTTCAGGAACACCCCGAGGATGTAGCCGTGGGCCACATGGATCTCGATGGCGTCGCAGTCGGCCTTGGCGATGCGTTCGGCGGCGTCGGCCCAATCGGAGATGAGCCCGGAAATGTCATCGTCGGTCATTTCCTTGTACGTTGCCTGCTTCCCGGCGGTGGCTGCACCCATCCGGCGCAGCTCATCCGGGGTGCTGTCTGCCAGTGCTGACATGTTGTAGCTGTAGTCCGGCTTGTTGGGCGCCAGAACCGGGCGATCATTGGCGACGTCCACGCGGGCCACCTTGCCGTGGTGCGTGGACTGGATGCACAGCTTGCTGCCTGCCGCGTGGATGGCATCCGCCAGTGCCTTGAGCCCCGGGATGAACTTGTCGTCGGAGAGGCCCGGCTCCTTCATGGACGCCGCGCCAAACGGGAAGGCGATGGCGCACGCGCCGGTGATGATGAGGCCCGCCCCGCCGGCGGCGCGGGCCACGTAGTGGTCAATCTCGGACTGTTCGATCTCGCCGTGTTCCGAGACGTTCATGTCCATGGCCGGCAGGACGATGCGGTTTGACGTTTGCAGGGGACCGATGAGTCCGGGGCTCATCAGATGCGGGAATGTCTTTGTGTTCATAACTCAATAGTACTGTCTTGGCGACACTATTGTTTTACGGGCGGTCGCCGCATTCAACCGCGCACCTTCTCCGAGGCGGAAAACAGCTTCACCCCGCGGGCGTGGCCGGACCGCCTTCCGCGGTGGACCGGCCACGGAGGACGCAGAATTCGTTGCCTTCGGGATCTGCCATCACCACCCAGGTGGCGTCACCGCCCTGCCCGATATCCATCCGGGTGGCGCCCAGGGCCTCCAGACGGGCAACCTCTGCCGCCTGGTCGTCCGGGCGCAGGTCCAGGTGCAGCCGGTTTTTCACGGCCTTGTCCTCGGGCACCCGCAAAAACAAGATGTCCGGGAGAACCCCGGCTTCGGCGCTGCCGGGCGGCGGCAGCAGCGCCACCTCATCATCGTCGTCGTCCTCTTCGATCCGCCAGCCCAGCACCTCCGCCCAGAACTGCGCCATTTCGACAGGCATGGTGGAATCAATGGACAGATTTTCGATGCGCAAGACCATCCAGCCATTCTTCCCCCAACCGCGCCGATTTGAACAGGGCCCGGCCGGAATTGGGCGGCGAAATCAAGGCGCAGCCGGGCAAGGTGTGGAACTGTTGAGCCCATGGACACTGCCGAAGATCGCACGCCTGACCTTTCCGACAACCGCACCGGCCCGCCCTTCATGGCGGGGGAGCGGGAGTCGCTCGAAGCGTGGCTGGAGTTTTACCGCGAAACCCTGCCCCTGAAGGTCGGCGGACTGACGGCGGGACAGCTGTGCCAGGCCGCCGTGCCGCCGTCCCCCATGACGATCGCGGGGATCGTCCGGCACCTGACCGACGTCGAACGCTATTGGTTTTCCAACGTTGTGGCGGGGACCGATGAAGCGGCCCGGTACCGCTCGGAGGACCCCGATGCGGACTTCACCGAATACGACGTGTCCACAGCCCTTGCCGACGTGGCCGCCTACTCCCTGGAACTCGAACGCGTCCGCACGCACGCAGCCGGTGTGAGCGATCTCAACGCGCCGCTGCCCGGTCTTCGGCACGGCCGCCAGCTGAACCTGCGCTGGGTTTACACGCACATGCTGGAGGAGTACGCCCGGCATCTGGGGCATGCGGACCTGCTGCGCGAGCGCATCGACGGCAGCACCGGTTACTAATATCCGGGACTCTTGCAGGCCCTGAAGCACGACGCCGGACCCGCCGGCTGCCGCTGCAGGTCCGGCTCGCGCTGGTCGTCACCACCGCCTGCTGCCGCTGCAGTGCCGTGGCGCCGTCGCCCGCCACCGGCCGCGAGGGAAAGCTCACGTTCACAGCGAACCCCCATGGTCGGGACGGGGCCCGGCCGGATGGCTGCGGTACTGTAGCAGGCAGAACGATTCCCGGGACTGCGCGACGCCATTGACGTCCCGGATGACATGTTGAAGCGACGAACCTGGAGGTGGAATGCGGCCCGGACGCATTTCCAAAGTACTGGCTGCGGCCGCAGCACTGGCACTGGCCCTGACGGCCTGCACCAGCACCACACCGTCCCCCGACGAGACGGAGACGTCCACCGCAGCTGCAGCAGGCGGGAATGTCACGGTCCTCGAAGCTGCCCCGTTTACCTCGTTCAACGCCATGAGCGTCACCGGCGCCACGCAGACAAACACCCGGGTCGAATCCGCCACGCACTCGGGCTTCAACTCCGTTGGCAGTGACTTGAAGATTGTGAAGAACGAGAAATTTGGCAAGTATGAAAAGGTCAAGGACAAGCCGCTGACCATCAAATACACCATCAACAGCGGTGTGCAATGGTCTGACGGTGCGCCGGTGACCGCGGATGACCTGTTCCTGGAATGGGCCGCGGCGTCTGGTTATTTCAACGATTCAACGCTGGACAAGAACTTCGCTGTCACCACTGGGACCGCATATTTTCATGCGGCAGGGGACCACACCGGCCTGGCCCAGACGGAACTTCCCGTCATCAGTGATGACAGGACGTCCCTGACACTGACCTACACAACCCCGTTTTCCGACTGGGAAACCGCGCTTGGATCCACTGTCGGCATTCCCGCCCACATTGTGGCTGTTCGTTCGGGACTTGCGGACGCCGCTGCGCTGACCTCGCTGCTGCAGGACGTGCCGAAGGGGGATCCTGAAAAGCCTGTTTCCGCCAATCCAACGCTGCGCAAGGTGTCCGATTTTTGGAACACCGGCTTTGACACCAAAAGCATGCCCGATCCGTCCCTGGCCCTGTCCAACGGTCCATACCTGGTCAAGGGGATGACCGCCGGGAAGGAACTGGTCCTGACGCGCAACGCGGATTACGTGTGGGGCCAGGCACCCAAGCTTGACACCCTGACTGTGCACTACGAGAAGGATCCGGACAAGCAGGTGGCCGCCCTTGAGGCTGGAACGGCCGACGTCGTCTCCCCGGCCGTGACGCCTGAACGACGCAGCACCCTGGCGGGCCTGGAGCCCGAGGGTGTCCAGATCCAGCAGGGCCAGGGGCTGGGCTTTGACCAGGTGGTCTTGAACTTCAAGGGTGTCCTCTCGCCCCCGGATCTCCGTGAAGCTTTTCTGCACACAGTTCCCCGGCAGGCCATCGTTGACCAGGTTGCCAAGCCCCTTGACCCCGAGGCGCAGTTGCTGAACTCGTTCATGTTCCATCCGGCGCAGGTCCCGTACAAGGAATCTGCCGGCAGCAACGGCATCACCGAATTTTCCGCAGCCACGCCGGAGACGCCCGCAGCAGAGAATCCCGGCATGGACAAGGCCAAGGAACTGCTCGACGGCGCCCGGCCCACCGTGCGGATCCTGTACAACAAGGATGATCCGGACCGGGTCCTGGAGTATTCCTTGATTGCGGAGTCGGCCACCGCCGCTGGGTTCACCGTCACCGACGCCGGCCGCAACGCAGACCAGTGGCTTGACGCGCTGAAGGACGGTGCCTTCGACGTGGCCCTGTATGGCTGGACCGGCAACCCGACCGGTTCGGTCCAGGTGCCGCAGGTCTTTAAGACCGGGGCGGCCTCCAACCTCAACAACTTCTCCAACACCGTGGCGGACCAGCTCACCGAACAACTGGCGGTGGAGCCGGACGACGCCAAGCAAAATGCGTTGAAGATGCAGATCGACAAGCTGGTCATTGAAGCCGGTTACGGACTGCCGTTGTTCCAGCGAACGGCTCTCAGTGCCACGGGAAAACACGCCGCAGGGGTGGAATATTCGCCACTGGACATTGGCCCGTGGCACAGCGTTGCCCAGTGGTCGTACGTCAAATAGTCGCCCTGTCAGAGGTCGCACGAACCATCAACGTGAGGAATCCGAGAACCGTGAGCCCCGAAACAATCCCCGAAACAATCCCCGAAAGCGCCCTGCGCATCACCAGCCACGAAATTCTGGCTCTGCTCTCCTTCAACCCCGGCCCGGGGGCGGAGCTGAGCCGCAGCGTGCTGGCATTGGCCGATCTGCCGCAGGACAGCGACCTCGTGCGCGCAGGATTGACCACATTGCATATTCGGGACATGGCCGAAGCAGACGGTGACAGCATCAACCTACTTGACGGTGCGCTTGTGCTGTCGGTCATCGTCTCGACAGCAACCCAGTGGCTTGAGGTCACCCGGTTTGGCGCCAGTTCCTCCCTGCCCGTCCATGTGGTTGATTCCCCGCACGGAAAAGCAGCCATCTTTGCCCGCCCGCTGAGCCAGTATTTGTGCGTGCCGCTGCGTCCTGACATTGACGTCCTTGATTTCATGGCGCAAACAGTCAACAGCGCGGTCGCGGACGCCGAAGGCATGGCCGGCGGTCTGGTCGTTGTCCGGCAGCACCGCCAGGGTGCGGACATCACGGCAGTGAACGTCAAAGTCAACGCCGACGGCACCCGGGAATTGGCGGCCCCACCCGTGCAAAAGGACGGTCAGCTCACAGTCACCGAGATCCCTGTCGGCGAACAGCCGGGGGACTTGATTCGAGGACAGTTCTCCGCTTCCGCGTAGGCCGGGATCCTTGAAGCCGGCAGCATGGGTGACCATGGGGTCAACAACCGCGGTGTGCCTTGCTATCCACTTCGTGGGCGGCAGGAGTCCCGAGCTGCCTGCCGCCGTCGTACTCAAGAGCATGCTTGGCGATGTGGGCTCCGCCGCGGAACACCCATGACATTTTGCACTTCAGGTCTCCTGCCGGGTCGAGCAGACTGGAAGCATGCAAACCAAGACAAACAAATATTTGGCGGGCACCCCAACGTCGGAAGCAGCTCCCGCGCTGAAACTTGAGGCGGTCCGCAAGAGCTTCCGCACCGCCCAGGGGCCGCTGGAAGCTGTCGCCGGGATCGACCTGAGCGTGGGCACGGGTGAGATCGTGGCCTTTCTCGGACCCAACGGTGCCGGAAAAACCACCACGATCGACATGATGCTGGGGCTGACCGCGCCCACTTCCGGAACCGTCCGCGTGTTCGGCAAAAGTCCGCGCACAGCGGTTGAGGCCGGGGACGTCTCGGCCGTGCTGCAAACCGGAGGGTTGCTGCGGGATCTCACCGTGCGTGAAACCGTGACAGCCATCGCCGCCCTGCACGGGGCCCGGGAGCGGATCGATTCGGTCATGGAACGCACCGACATTACCGCGCTTGCCAAGCGAAAGGTTTCCAAATGTTCCGGCGGTGAACAGCAGCGGCTCAAATTTGCCCTGGCGCTGCTGCCCGATCCGCGCCTGCTGATCCTGGATGAACCAACCGCGGGCATGGACGTTGCGGCCCGGCACGCATTTTGGGACACCATGCGCCAGGACGCGTTGGAGGGACGCACGGTGCTGTTCGCCACCCATTACTTGGAAGAAGCACAGGACTTTGCCGAGCGCACAGTGCTCATCGGCTCCGGCAGGGTGCTGGTTGACGGGCCCACCGCGAAGCTTCGGGAAGCTACCGGCGGACGGGTTGTCAGTGCCACGCTCCCGGCAGGCCTGCCAACCGACCATGCGGTGGCAGCCCTCAAGGCATTGGACAAGATCACCTCGGTGCGGCTCACGGGGCAGCGGATCTTTGCGACGGGTCCCGGCTCAGATGCCGCTGCACGGCTGCTGCTGGGTGAACTGGCAGCCACCGACTTGGAAATCGTGGCCCCAACCTTGGACGCTGCCTTCATGGAATTGACCGGAGAGAGCTCATGAACCCCACCTATGTGCGCATTGAACTGTTCCGCCAAACCCGCGACGTCGGGAACCTCATGTTCACCATCGGCCTGCCAGCGGTGATGTACCTCCTCTTTGGGAACATGTTCGGCAGCGGGGACCAGCCCGCCGGGAGCGGCAATGTGAAGTTTTACATCATGGCCTCCATGGCGGCTTATGGGGCGGCCGTGGCCACCACGGCGATTGCCGGCACGGCCGCCACCGAATCGCTGTTGGGCTGGGGCCGGCAGATCGCCTTGACACCGATGAAACCGACAGGGTTCATCGCGGCCAAGGTCAGCGTGGCGATCATTGTTGCTGCTGTCGCGGCAGCGGTGGTGTTTGTGGTCGGGGCGGCCACCGGCGCCCAGGCCGACAGCTGGCTGATCTGGGCACTGAGCTACCTCATTGCCGTTGCCGGATCGGTCGTCTTCGCGCTCTACGGCATGGGTGTGGGGATGGGGTTCAAGTCAGAGACAGCCATCAGCGTGGCCAGCGGCACCATGGTGTTCTTCGCGTTCTTCGGCAATGTGTTCCTGCCATTGAGTGGGACCCTGCTGGAGATTGCCCGGTTTACGCCGATGTACGGGTTTGCGGGGCTGGTGCGCTGGCCCCTCCTGCAAGGGGAAGCTGTCAACCCCGGGGATCCCGCCGATTCAATCTGGATGCTGTTGGCTAACCTTGTTGTATGGGCACTCCTCTTCGCGGCACTGGCACTGTGGGCACTGCGGCGCTCGCAGGCCCGGCGGTGACCAAGGGCGCCAGGCCCAAGGATTCCTTCTGGTCGCGTTGTGGCTGGCTGCTGGCGGCGGCCTGGATCGTCTTTTTGATCTTCCCGATCCTCACAGTCGCCGAATCCACACTCCCCATGCCGGCACGGGTGGCGGGCTACGGGCTGATCGCCGCCTTCGGAGTGGTGTATCTCTGGACGTTTTACAACTTCGGCAGCCAACTCGGAGTCAACGCCACAGGCCAGGCCCGGGCCTGGATCCCGTTCGCTGTGCTGCTGCTCATCGTCGTGGCCAGCGCCCCGCTTCTTGGCGCCGACGCCATCAGCTTCGCGCCCTTCCTGGTCAGCTTCGCCGCCTATCTGCTCTCGGTGCGATCCATGTGGATCACCAACATTGTGATCCTCGGGGGCAGCGTCATCTTTGCTGTCGCAGCGGGCCTGGGCAGCTATGTGTTCCTGTTGGGCCTGTTGATGGTCCTTATTGTGGTCAATGCGGTGAACACCACGCTGATCCGCAGGAGCACGGCATCGGAGGACCTGCGGCTGGAAAATCTCATGCTCACCGAACAGGAGCGCATGGCCAGGGATGTGCACGATGCGCTGGGTCATTCGCTCACAGCGGTGGGACTCAAGGCTCAACTTGCCGAACGCCTGCTGGATACCGACATCGAGGCCGCCAGGAGCGAGCTGCAACAAATCAACACATTAACCGTTGAAGCCCTGGATTCCATCCGTGCCACCGTGGGCGGGCTGCGCCGCACAACGCTGGGGGAGGAGCTGTCCCTGGTGCGTGCCGCACTCGACGACGCCGGCGTCAAGACAGTTCTCGTAGGCAATGTCCAGGAAAATGACCCCGCCCACTCCACCGCCCTGGCCTGGATATTGCGGGAGGCTGTGACCAACGTGCTGCGTCACGCCCACGCCACCACGTGTTGGATCCGGAGCGGTGACGGGGCCCTGAGCATAGAGGACGACGGCGACTCCCTCGCCGGAGCCCGGGAGGGGCATGGCATGCGCGGGATGCGGGAACGTGCCCGGCTGCACGGGGCACGCTGCGAGATGGGCCCGTCCGAACACGGCGGAACGAAGGTGGAGATTTCATGGTGACTCCTGTCGACGCAGCCGCCCCCATCCGTGTGCTGCTGGCCGACGACCAGGCGCTGGTGCGGGGCGCGCTCGCGGCCCTGCTGGACCTGGAGCCGGACATCACGGTCGTGGCCCAGACCGGGAACGGCTCCGAGGTGCTGCCGCTGGCCCGGGAGCACGGGGCCCAGGTGGCATTGCTGGACATCCAAATGCCTGTCATGGACGGGCTGCAGGCGGCCTCGCTGCTGCGCTCCAGTCTCCCCGAATGCAAGGTGTTGATGGTGACCACCTTCGACAGGCCGGGATATCTGCGGGCTGCTTTCGACGCCGGTGCCAGCGGATTCCTGGTCAAGGACACGCCGTCCGCCGAGCTGGCAGCGGCGGTGCGCCGGGTGCATGCCGGAGACCGGGTGGTGGATCCGAAGCTGGCTGCACAATCACTGGGGCAGGGCGCCAACCCGCTGACGGAGCGCGAATGCCAGGTGCTGTCCCGTGCCCAGTCCGGCACACCTGTCGCGCAGATAGCCACCGCACTGTTCCTGAGCGTCGGCACCGTGCGCAATCACCTGTCCAGCGCCATTGGCAAGACTGGGGCGGCAAATCGGATCGAGGCTGCGCACGTGGCCCATGGGCAGGGCTGGATCTGAGGGCGGCGTCCAAGGGCTGGCTCTCCGTGCAACGCACCCAAAGCACGACGGCGGCAGGTGAGTTTCGTCACGAAACGCAGCTTCCGCCGTCGTACTTTAAGCGCTAAAAACCGCCGGCGCAGGCACCAGTGCAGCAACAAGGGGAGCCCGGATGGCAAAAAAAGTGCCAATCATGGGATAAAGTGACTAGGCCGTATTTGTCGATACGACTAGAATGGTGTTATCTGCCGATTCTTCACGGCCAAACATCAATGTGACTTTCTGCTTTGCCCTTCCGGGCCTGCAGCCGGGCCCAACTGAAACGAGTCTTCACGCATGAGCGATCTTTCTCTCAACACTGCCTCGCGCAATGACCTGCGCAACGTCGCCATTGTGGCGCACGTTGACCATGGCAAGACCACCCTGGTCGACGCCATGCTCAAGCAAACGCACTCATTTGCCTCACACGGCGACGTTGCTGAGCGCGTCATGGACTCCGGCGACCTGGAGCGCGAAAAGGGCATCACCATCCTGGCCAAGAACACCACGGTGGCTTACAACGGGCCCTCCGCCAACGGCACCGTCATGACGATCAACGTCATCGACACCCCCGGCCACGCCGACTTCGGTGGCGAAGTTGAGCGCGGACTTTCCATGGTCGACGGCGTCGTGCTCCTCGTTGATGCTTCCGAGGGCCCGCTGCCGCAGACCCGTTTCGTGCTGCGCAAGGCGCTTGCCGCGAAGCTCCCCGTAATCCTGTTGGTCAACAAGACCGACCGTCCCGATGCCCGCATCGAAGAAGTTGTTGCCGAGTCCATGGACCTGCTTCTGGGTCTTGCCTCCGACATGGCCGATGAAGTGCCGGACCTGGACCTCGACGCCGTTTTGAACGTTCCCGTTGTATACGCTTCCGGCAAGTTGGGCCGCGCCTCCTTGACGCAGCCCGGCAACGGTGAAGCACCGGACAACGAGGACCTGGAGCCGTTGTTCCAGACCATCCTCGAGCACATCCCGGCCCCCACCTACAACCCTGAGGGTGTCCTGCAGGCACACGTCACCAACCTTGACGCATCCCCGTTCCTGGGTCGCCTTGCCCTGCTGCGCATCTTCAATGGCACCCTGCACAAGGGTCAGACCGTTGCCTGGTGCCGTCAGGACGGCACCACCAAGTCCGTCAAGATTACCGAACTGCTGGCCACCAAGGCACTGACCCGCGTGCCTGCCGAGTCGGCTGGCCCCGGCGAGATCGTTGCTGTTGCCGGCATCGAGGACATCACCATTGGTGAAACCCTCACCGACATCGACGACCCGCAGCCGTTGCCGCTGATCACGGTTGACCCGCCGGCCATCTCCATGACCATCGGTATCAACACGTCCCCGATCGCCGGCCGCGTCAAGGGCCACAAGGTCACGGCACGACAGGTCAAGGACCGCCTCGAAAAGGAACTCGTCGGTAACGTTTCCTTGAACGTTCTTCCCACCGAGCGTCCCGACGCCTGGGAAGTTCAGGGCCGTGGTGAATTGGCACTGTCGATCCTCGTGGAGCAGATGCGTCGCGAAGGCTTCGAACTGACCGTGGGCAAGCCCCAGGTTGTCACCAAGCAGATCGACGGCAAGACGCACGAGCCGATGGAGCACATGACCATTGACGTACCCGAAGAATACTTGGGCGGCGTGACTCAGCTGATGGCTTCCCGCAAGGGCCGCATGACCAACATGGCCAACCATGGCACCGGCTGGTGCCGCATGGAATTCATCGTTCCGGCCCGTGGCTTGATCGGGTTCCGCACCCGCTTTATGACCGACACCCGCGGTGCCGGTATCGCTGCCTCGCTGGCCGAGGGCTACGAGCCCTGGGCCGGCCCGATCGAATACCGCAACAACGGTTCGATCGTGGCTGACCGCTCAGGCGTCGTCACCCCGTTCGCAATGATCAAGCTCCAGGAGCGCATGAACTTCTTCGTGCAGCCCACCTCCGAGGTATACGAGGGCATGATCGTTGGCGAGAACTCGCGCGCCGACGACATGGATGTGAACATCACGAAGGAAAAGCAGCTCACCAACATGCGTGCAGCTTCCTCGGACACCTTCGAGAACATGACCCCGCCGCGCAACCTGACCCTGGAAGAATCCTTGGAATTCGCTCGCGAAGACGAGTGCGTCGAGGTCACCCCGGAGGCAATCCGCATCCGCAAGCTGATCCTGAACGCCGGAGACCGCGCCAAGGCTTTCCGCAGCCGCGCCAAGGCATAGTCCCCGCGCCTCCCCATAAATCGCTGACGCGATTTTGGGCCCCCTCGGGCGTGTGGGCCCACCCACGCCTTTAGTTTCATAGCCTCATCACAGCAGCCCGTCCCGGTTTTCACCGGGGCGGGCTGCTGTGTCTAAAGTCTCATCTCGGTAAAGATCTGCCCAGAAGGGCCCTTGTTTACTTCCAAGTAACATTTGGTGGCTAGGATTATGGGGTATGAGTTGGAACACCTTCGGATTCAACGATGAACCCGGATACCTTGCAGCACTGGTGCTTCCGCTCCAAACCAATAAAACATCAAGGAGGCGGAATGCGTTTCACACGCACTTCCAAGGCACTGGGAATCATGGCCGTTCTGGCCATGTCCCTCACCGCATGTGGTGGCGGATCGGGTGACGGCGGCAACGACGGCAACGCTGCCGGCGACACCACCAAGGTCATCACGGCCAACAACACCGAGCCGCAGAACGGCTTGTTGCCGGCAAACACCAACGAAGTCGGTGGCGGCAAGGTCATGGACCTGATCTTCACCGGTCTGGTCAGCTACGACGTCACCGGCAAGTCGGTGAATGAACTGGCCGAGTCCATCGAGACCAAGGATTCCCAGAACTACACCATCAAGATCAAAACCGGCCAGACCTTCAGCGATGGCACACCCGTCACCACAAAGAACTTTGTTGATGCCTGGAACTTTGGTGCTGCCGCCAAGAACGCACAGCTGAACAGCTACTTCTTCGAGTCCATCAAGGGCTACGACAAGGTTTCCGCTGAAGGATCCACTGAAGACAAGATGGAAGGCCTGAAGGTTGTCGACGACACCACCTTCACGGTAGAGCTGGCACAGCCCGAGTCCGACTTCCCGCTGCGTCTTGGCTACACGGCGTTCTACCCGCTGCCCGAGTCCGCTTATGCAGACCCGAAGGCATTCGGCCAGAACCCGGTCGGCAACGGTCCGTACAAGCTGGCCGATGGCGGCTGGAAGCATGATGTTTCCATCGAGTTGGTCCCCAACGACAAGTACAAAGGCCCGCGCGAAGCCAAAAACGGCGGCGTGACGTTCACCATCTTCTCCAGCCCCGACGCAGCCTACACCAGCGTGCAGTCGGACACTCTGGACGTTTTGGACCAGGTACCCCCGAGTGGTCTGCAGAACTTCAAGACAGACTTCGAAGGCCGCAACGTCAACCAGCTTTATGCTGGCAACGCGACCATGACCATCCCGTCCTACCTGCCCGAGTTCCAGGGTGAAGCTGGCACGTTGCGTCGTCAAGCCATCTCCATGGCCATTGACCGCCAGCAGATCATCGATAAGATCTTCTACGGCAACAAGGAGGTCGTGAAGGAGTTCACCTCATCGGTTCTGGACGGTTACAGCGACTCCATCCCGGGCAACGAGGTTCTGACCTTCGATGCCGCCAAGGCCAAGGAACTCTGGACCAAGGCCGACGCAATCGAGCCGTGGCCGGCCGACAAGGTCTTCACCATCACCTCAAACATCGATGGTGCTGGCAACAAGGAATACATCACTGCCATGGCCAACCAGATTGCCACCAATCTGGGCATCAAGGCTGAGCTGAACCCGGTAAGCTCGTTCAAGGAAATGCGCGAACTGGTCAACACCAAGAAGCTCACCGGCGCGTCGCGCGCCGGCTGGCAGGCTGACTACCCGTCGCTGTACAACTTCCTCGGTCCGCTGTACGGCACCGGCGCAGGGTCCAACGACGGCGATTACTCCAGCGAAGCGTTCGACGCGAAACTGAAGGAAGGCCTGTCCGCCACCAGCGTTGAAGCCGGCAACAAGATCTTCAACGAGGCACAGGAAATCCTGCTGAAGGACCTGCCGGTTGTACCCTTGTGGTACCAGGCAGTCCAGGGCGTGTGGAGCAACAACGTCAACACGGTTGAGTTTGGCTGGAACGGCGTCCCGCTGTACTACGCAGTCACTGCCAAGTAACGATTTTCACAGCTGTGGCATCAAAGGGGGAACCCGGCCTCACCGCCGGGTTCCCCCTTTGTGTCATGTTGCACCCAGTCCGGCTCGGCAGTTGGGCCGCTTATGCCCAACATGCCGTAGCCTGATGCTATCGGTGCCCTGTACCGACAACTATTGAACAGGTAATTTCATGAACGATTTGTGCTTACGGGCACTGGGCGTGGTGACTCTCTGATGGTCATGTTCACGCTCCGCCGCTTCCTGCAGCTGATTCCCGTCTTCTTCGGGGCAACGCTGCTCGTTTACTTCCTAGTCTTTGCCACACCAGGCGATCCCATCGCCGCGCTTTCCGGCGGCAAGCCCATGGCTCCGGCCGTCGAGGCGGCCCTCCGCGCCCAGTACAACTTGGACCAGCCATTCTGGGTCCAGTACTTTCTTTATCTGAAGAATCTCGTTACTTTGAACCTTGGCCAAACATTCTCCGGGCAGGAAGTGGCGGCCGTCATTGGCCGCGCCTACCCGGTGACTGCACGCCTGGCCATCATGGCCCTGGCGTTCGAAGCCGTTTTCGGTATACTATTCGGCGTTATTGCCGGGCTGCGCAAGGGCAAGCTGTTTGACAGCACCGTCCTTGTTGCGTCCTTGATTGTCATCGCCGTGCCCACGTTTGTGCTTGGCTTCGTCCTCCAGCTGGTGGTCGGCGTCAAGCTGGGCTGGGCCCGCCCCACCGTCAGCGGCGGGGCACCGTGGAACGAACTCATCCTGCCGGCGCTGGTCCTGGGTCTCGTGTCCCTTGCCTATGTCATCCGGCTCACCAGGGCCTCCATTAGCGAAAATATGAACGCCGACTATGTCCGCACGGCAACGGCCAAGGGCTTGAGCCGCCGTCGCGTGGTGGTGGTCCATATCCTGCGCAACTCATTGATCCCCGTGGTGACGTTCCTAGGTGCTGACTTGGGCGCCCTTATGGGCGGCGCCATTGTCACCGAAGGAATTTTCAACGTCCCTGGGGTTGGCAACCTCCTATACCAGGCCATCCTCAAGGGAGAGAGTGCCACCGTTGTGGCCGTCGTTAGCGTTCTGGTCATAGTGTTTGTTGCTGCCAACCTCGTTGTGGACCTTTTGTACGCACTGCTCGATCCGAGGATTCGCTATGTCTGAAAACTTGACACCTGAAACTGAACCGAGGAAGTCAGTGGCTTCGGCCCCGCGCCTCGGCAAAAAGTCCACCCGCGTGATTGAACACTTCGTGGCGCCGCTGGAGGAAACGCCACTGGCAGCCGTTGACAAAGTTGAGGAAGGCGGGGCGCCGCTGAGCCTGTGGGCGGAGGCCTGGCGCAATCTGCGCAAGCAGCCGCTGTTTATTATTTCCGCACTGTTGATCGTGCTGGTGGCGGTGGTGGCAATTTTCCCGCAATGGTTCGCCAGCGTTGACCCGACCAGCTGCACCTTGGACGACTCTGCCGAGGGTGCACGCTCCGGGCACCCGCTTGGCTTCACGCTGCAAGGCTGCGACGTCTATGCCCGCATGATCTATGGCACGCGTGCATCTCTCATGGTGGGTATATTTACCACCACTGGTGTGCTGATCATCGGCGGCATCATGGGTGCCTTGGCCGGTTACTACGGAGGCTGGCTTGACGCCATCCTGGCACGCCTTGGTGATGTATTCTTCGCTTTGCCTCTGATCCTTGGTGCCATTGTCATCAACCAGTTGCCCGCCTTCCGTGATAACAGGAGCGTTTGGACGGTTGTTGTGGCGCTGGTGCTCTTTGGCTGGCCGCAAATTGCCCGCATTACGCGCGGAGCCGTGCTGGAAAACCGCAACGCTGACTTTGTCACGGCGGCCAAGGCGCTGGGGCTTTCCCGCTTTAGCGCGCTGGTGAAACATGTGCTGCCGAACTCGCTGGCGCCCATCATCGTGGTGGCCAGCATTTCCCTCGGCACGTTCATCGTGGCCGAGGCGACGTTGTCGTTCCTGGGCATTGGTCTGCCCTTCTCGGTCATGTCGTGGGGCAATGACATCTCGGCGGCCCAACCGCAGGTGCGCAACAACCCCGGCGTGCTGCTCTGGCCCGCCGTCGCGCTGTCCATCACCGTTTTGAGTTTCATCATGCTCGGTGATGCACTGCGCGACGCCCTCGACCCCAAAGCAAGGAAGCGGTGATTTCTGATGTCAACCATTGAATTCGGAAAGTCTGACGCTCGGAAACCAGCCAGCGCGGACGATGCACCGCTGCTGGAAATCAAGGACCTGGCCATCACCTTCGATACCCAGGGTGGTCCGGTCAACGCGGTGCGCAATGCGCACCTGACCATCATGCCCGGCGAAACAGTTGCCATTGTGGGCGAGTCCGGTTCGGGCAAGTCCACCACAGCACTGGCAGCCATTGGCCTCCTGCCCAGCAACGGCCGCGTCAGCGGCGGGCAGATCATGTTTGACGGCGAAGACATCACGAAAGCCAGCTCCAAGCGGATCGTGGAACTGCGCGGTAACTCCATCGGCATGATTCCGCAGGATCCCATGTCGAACCTGAACCCGGTCTGGAAAATTGGTTTCCAAGTCAAGGAAACGCTCAAGGCCAACGGTTTGGCTGGAGCGAATTCCAAGGCACGGGTGGCGGAGGTATTGGCGGAAGCCGGCCTGCCCGATGCCGAGGCGAGGGCCAAGCAGTACCCGCACGAGTTCTCCGGCGGCATGCGCCAGCGCGCGCTTATTGCCATCGGCTTGGCCTGCCGTCCGCGCCTGCTCATTGCCGACGAACCAACGTCGGCTCTGGACGTCACAGTGCAGGGCCAGATTCTGGACCACCTGGACCGGATGACGACGGAGCTGGGCACCGCCGTGCTGTTGATCACCCACGACCTCGGCCTTGCTGCCGAGCGTGCAGAGAAACTGGTGGTGATGTACAAGGGGCAGGTGGTTGAATCGGGTCCCGCTTTGGAGATTCTGCGCAACCCGAGGCACCCGTACACGCAGCGCTTGGTGAACTCCGCCCCGTCGCTGGCGTCCAAGCGGTTGCAGTCGGACAAGGCAAAGGAAGCCCTGGCGGCCGCAGCTGCGGCCACCACGGTGGAAGTCACCGAACCGGTCGACGTCCGCAAGGCAGCCCTGGCTGCCGAAGCGGCAGGCAGCATCAACCTGCACAAGCCGGCCGGCCGTGGCGACACGCTCCTGGAAATCAAGAACCTCACCAAGGTCTTCAAACTTCGTGGCTCGCTGGGCAAGTCCAGCGACTTCAAGGCCGTGGACGATGTCTCGTTCAGCGTGAAACGTGGATCCACCATGGCAATCGTGGGCGAGTCCGGTTCCGGAAAGTCAACTGTGGCCCAGATGGCGTTGAGCCTCCTGCCGCCCACCGAGGGCAGCATCAAGTTTGACGGCGTGGAAGTGAACACGCTCAAGGGCAAAGCGCTCTTTGACTTCCGCCGGCGCGTGCAGCCGATCTTCCAGGACCCCTACGGTTCGCTGGACCCGATGTTCAACATCTACCGGACCATCGAAGAACCGTTGAAGATCCACAAGATCGGTGACGCCAAGTCGCGGGAAAAAAAGGTGCGCGAATTGTTGGATCAGGTCTCCATGCCTGCCTCGACGATGCAGCGTTTCCCCAATGAGCTCTCCGGCGGCCAGCGTCAGCGCATCGCCATTGCCCGGGCCTTGGCTTTGAACCCGGACGTCATCATCTGTGACGAGGCTGTCTCGGCGCTGGACGTCCTGGTGCAGGCGCAGGTGCTAAACCTGCTCAATGAGTTGCAGGAAGATCTGGGGCTGACCTACTTGTTCATCACCCACGACCTGGCGGTGGTCCGTCAGATCGCCGACGATGTGTGCGTGATGCAAAAGGGGCGGCTCGTGGAGCAGGCAACCACCGACGAGGTCTTCAGCAACCCGCAGCAGCGTTACACGCAGGACCTGCTCAACGCCATTCCGGGAGCATCGCTTCTGGTTTAGCGCAACAGGTACTGTGCAAAGCGTTTGCGCAGCAAAGGCCGGCACGCACGGAGATTGTTCCGGGCGTGCCGGCCTTTGCTGTGCGCCGCGGGTCTGCCCCTTGTGGAGGGTCCTGCGGGGGCGGGTAGATTGGACACCATGAATACACCTGCTTTGCTGCCTGGAACCGGGCCGGACACCACCATCCTGTTTGTGCATGCGCACCCGGACGACGAGACAATTGTCACCGGCGCAACCATGGCTGCGGCCGCTTCGGCGGGCGCCAACGTTGTTTTGCTCACGTGCACCCGTGGAGAGCTGGGCGAGGTCATCCCGCCCGAGCTGGCCCATCTGGAAGTCAACCAGGAGGAGCTTGCTGCGGGAGAGCCAACTGCGGAAGAGACGGGTGCAGGGCTGGCGCTTGTGCGGGAACACGAGCTGGCCGAGGCACTGGCCGCGCTGGGCGTGCACGCACACATGTGGCTGGGGCAGGGGCTCACGGCCCCCGCCGGCGGCGAAGTGGTCTTCCGGGACTCCGGAATGCAGTGGGACGCAGAAGGCCGCGCGACAGCTGCCGCCGAGGTCCTGCCCGGATCTTTTTCACAGGCACCGCTGATGGAGACGGCTGACCTGCTTGCAGCAGCCATTCGGGACCTGCGCCCGGACGCCGTGGTCACCTATGCCGCCGACGGCGGCTACGGACACCCGGACCACGTGCGAACACACCAACTCACCATGGCCGCGCTGCGTCTCGCCACAGCAGCGGGGCCGGCAGGGCCGGCGGGATCCGCTGCCGTGGTGACCGGTTGGAAGGTCCCGAACGTCTACGCCATCGTCAGCGACCGCCCCGAGCGCCCCCACGACCCAGGCACGACACGGATTGCCGTGGAGGGCGACCTTGCTGCCAAGACCGCAGCCATGAGGGCCCACCGCACCCAAATTACTGTTGCGGGTCAGCGATATGCACTCTCCGACGACGTCTGGAGGGACATCACCGCCGTCGAGGAATTCACCGTCGTGGACCCGGCCCAGATTTACCCGACGCCCGCCGACACGACGCCGGCTGACCCGGCGCCCGGGGCCGCGAACTCATGACGGAACCGGCCCAGCCGCCGCCGGGGCCCAAGCCCCGTTTCTCGTTCCCAACGCCCCGGCGCTGGGCAGTTCTTGCCGCCGCAGTCGGTGCAGGCGTGGGCGCCGGGCTCTTGGGGACGTCATTGCACGGCCACGCCTGGTTCCTGAACGGTTCAGATGTGATTGTTCCCTACGGTGCCGTGCTGGCCCTGGTGCTGCTGGCGGCCGTGGGCATGTTCGTCGGGCTGTGGAGCAGGAGCTCCTGGATAGTCGTCTGGTGCGGCGCCGCAGCCTATGCCACCGCGGGGCTGCTGTCCCTGCAATTGGGTGCCTTTGGGATGATCTTCGACAACATGCAGGGGAGGGTGTGGCTGTACGGGATCGCGTTCGTGACCCCACTGACTGCCTGGCTGGCCTGGGCCGTCCTCCGCTCCCAACGGAAATAACCCCAACCTCAATTTTCCCATCGGAACCAGCACCGGAACCAGCACCGGAACCAGCACCGGAACCCACCCAGGTTAAGCCGGGGTGCGCCGCGCACGCCGCGGCGGAGGCGGGGGGACAGCCTTGGCGAGCTGGACGTCGTCGTACTTTATTCTCACCGGACCGGTCCGGGTGCTGATGGTGCAGCCTTGGCCATCGCGGGCTGTGAGGTCGCCGAGCGCGTCGGTCAGGCCGCCGTCAATCCGGTGGCGGACCACCATGCGGGTGCCCAAGGGAAGTTGCGCGAGTCGGTCCAGTGCACTGTTCACCTCTTCATACTAAGTCTCGTCGATGTGCGGGTGGGGCGGCGGTGGGGGATAATGGTTGCACCGGCCCGATCTGTGCCGGAAGAATTTGTGAGGAAGGTTGGGGTTCGTGACGTACGTAATTGCGCAGCCGTGCGTGGATGTCAAGGACAAGGCATGTGTTGAGGAGTGCCCTGTTGACTGTATCTACGAGGGTGAACGCTCGCTCTACATCCACCCCGACGAGTGTGTTGACTGTGGTGCCTGTGAACCGGTGTGCCCGGTGGAGGCCATCTACTACGAGGATGACACCCCGGACGAGTGGGCCGAATACTACAAGGCAAATGTTGAGTTCTTTGACGTGCTGGGGTCCCCGGGCGGTGCTGCCAAGGTCGGCAACACGCACACCGACCACCCCATCATTGCCGTGCTTCCGCCGCAGAACCAGGACTGATTCGCACCCCATGACAACGGCCCCGCAGCACGCCTCCGGCAGGCCCTTCGGCCTGCAGCTTCCCGACTACCCGTGGGATGCGCTGGCACCCTATCTGGCCACCGCCGCCAAGCACCCGGACGGGCCGGTGAACCTGTCCATCGGCACGCCCGTGGACCCCACGCCGGCACTGGTCCAGGACGCCCTGAAGGCGGCTGCGGACGCGCCGGGCTATCCCACCACGCACGGCACCCTGGCCCTGCGCCAGGCGGTTGTCGACTGGTTTGCCCGGCGCCGCAACGTGCACGGTCTCTCGCCGGCCGATGTCATGCCCACTGTCGGCTCGAAGGAGCTCGTGGCTTGGCTGCCGCTGCTGTTGGGGCTTGGTGCCGGCGACGTGGTGGTGCGGCCGTCCGTTGCCTACCCCACCTACGACATGGGCGCTGTTTTTGCCGGAGCCACTTCCGTTGCCGCGGATTCCCTGGCCGAGCTCGACGCCGAGACGCTCGCCAGGGTGCGCCTGGTGTGGGTCAACTCGCCGGGCAACCCCACCGGGATCGTGCGCGGTGTTTCCGAACTCCGGGAGCTGGTTGCGGCGGCGCGGGAGATCGGCGCCGTCGTGGCTTCGGACGAGTGCTATGGCGAGCTGGGCTGGGGCCAATGGGATCCTGAAAATGGCGGCGAGGCCGTGCCCAGTGTGCTTGACCCCCGTGTCAGCGGCGGCTCAAACGAGGGCCTGCTGGCCATTTACTCCTTGAGCAAGCAATCCAACCTGGCCGGCTACCGGGCCGCCTTTGTGGCCGGCGACTCCGCCATCGTGGCGAACCTTGTCAACAGTCGCAAGCACGCCGGCATGATCGTGCCGCACCCCGTCCAGGAAGCCATGCGGGTGGCGCTGGGTGACGACGCCCATGTGAGCGCCCAAAAGGCGTTGTACCGGCGCCGGCGCAGCCAGCTGGTTGGTGCGCTGGAGGCGTTTGGGCTCACCATCCACCATTCAGAGGCCGGGCTGTACCTGTGGTGCACCGCAGGCGAAGACACCTGGACCACCATTGGCCGGCTTGCCGAGCTGGGCATTGTGGCGGGGCCGGGCACTTTTTACGGTGAAGCCGGGAACGGTTTTATCCGTGTGGCGTTGACCGGCAGCGACGAGCGCATTGCGGCCGCGGCCCGCCGGCTCAACGAAAAATAGCGGCATTTTGGCGGAATCTGCGGTTTATGCGGGTTCAGGATTAGTGTTGAAGGGCTACTAAGCGGTAGTTTCGTAGTTAGCCGTCTAGGCCACCGGACGCTTAATGTGCTGAGTTTTTCTCGGGTATTACCTCAACGTGAGCGGGTGCCCGCGGACGGAAACCAGCATTGAACTAACGAAAGCCTTTCGCAGGCTACCTCATGAAGGGGACTCCATGACTGATTCCACGAGCGCATCGCTGCGCTACGACGGCGGAGAACTTGAACTCCCACGGCTTGACGCTGTGGAAGGCAACGCCGGCTACGACGTGTCCAAGTTGTTGAAGACGACCGGTGCCGTCACGTACGACCCCGGCTTCGTCAACACGGCTGCCACGTCGTCCGCCATCACCTACATCGACGGTGACGAGGGCATCCTGCGCTACCGCGGATACCCCATCGAGGAACTGGCGGAGCACTCCAGCTTCCTGGAAGTTTCCTACCTGTTGATCTACGGGAACCTGCCCACCGCGGCAGAGCTGGACAAGTTTGACCAGCGCATCCGCCGCCACACCATGCTGCACGAAGACCTCAAGGGCTTCTTCGGCGGCTTCCCGCGCGACGCGCACCCCATGCCGGTGCTGTCCTCGGCTGTCTCGGCGCTGTCCACGTTCTACCAGGACTCGCTGGATCCGTTCGACGACGAGCAGGTTGAGATGGCCACCATCCGCCTGATGGCCAAGCTGCCCGTGCTGGCCGCCTACGCCCACAAGAAGTCCATCGGCCAGCCCATGCTGTACCCGGACAACTCCATGGGCCTGGTCGAAAACTTCCTGCGCCTGAGCTTTGGCCTGCCGGCCGAGCCCTACGAGATGGACCCGGTAGTGGTCAAGGCCCTTGACCTGCTGCTGATCCTGCACGCAGACCACGAGCAGAACTGCTCCACCTCCACCGTCCGCCTGGTGGGTTCCGCCAACGCCAACATGTTTGCCTCCGTCTCTGCCGGCATCAACGCACTCTTTGGCCCGCTGCACGGCGGCGCGAACGAGGCCGTGCTGAACATGCTCCGCCAGATCCAGGCCAGCGGCGAGCCCGTTGAGAAGTTCGTTGAGCGCGTCAAGAACAAGGAAGACGGCGTGAAGCTCATGGGCTTCGGGCACCGCGTCTACAAGAATTACGACCCGCGCGCCAAGATCGTCAAGGCCACGGCCCACGAGATCCTGGAGAAGCTCGGCGGCAACGACGAACTCCTCGACATCGCCATGCGCCTGGAAGAAGTTGCGTTGACGGATGATTACTTTATCTCCCGCAAGCTCTACCCGAACGTGGACTTCTACACGGGCCTGATCTACAAGGCCATGGGCTTCCCCGAAAAGATGTTCACCGTCTTGTTCGCCATCGGCCGCCTGCCGGGCTGGATTGCCCAGTGGCGCGAAATGATGAAGGACCCGGAGACCAAGATCGGCCGTCCCCGCCAGCTGTACATCGGCGAGCCGGAGCGCATGTACCCTTCGCGGTAATCCCCAGCTCCTCCCACCCCTCGCGCGCTCGGGGCGGGCCCTAGGAACTGGGGGCCCAGTTTGCCGGACCTGGCAAGCGTGGGCTCATAGTACGACGGCGGCGGGAGGCTTCCCTTGGGGAGCCGCCCGCCGCTTTTCTCATGCAACCCTGGCACGAAAGTAAAACTATGAAAATGTCGACACTGCTGCTGCACACCTTTTCCATGGCCTTCCCCATTGTCGTGGTGGTGCTGGGCATCCTGCTGCTGGTCGGCAAAACAGTGTTCCTGCCGTTCTTCATCGGCTCGCTTGTCATCATGCTGGTCTTGCTGGTGCTGCTGTACCTGGACAAAAAGAAGAATGCCGCCGCCGGCAACTAACTTTGCCCTTCTCTCCGGGACTTCGGTGGCCGGTGCACCGGCAATTGAGCATTTGTGAGACATCTGTGCTAAAAAAGATGTGTGCCCAAAATTGTAGATGTCGACGATCGCCGTGAGCTCGTCGCAGACGCTGTCTTTGAAGTCATTGCAGAACGCAGCCTGACACAAGCCTCGCTACGGAATGTGGCTATGGCTGCTGGCCTGGCACTCGGTTCGGTGCGGCATTATTTTGACAACCAGGGCGAACTGATGGTTTTTGCCTTCCGGGTAAACTCCGAGCGGATCCACGTGCGCGCATTGGACAAGTTGGAAGCGCTGGAGGAAGAGCCGCTTCCCACGGACACCAGCGGGCTGATTGAAAAATGTGCCCTGGTCCTGGAAGAACTGCTGCCCCTTGATGAGGCCCGCCGTGCCGATGCGGTGGTCCACATGGAATTCATGCTCGACGCCCGGACCAACGCAGGCCTCGCCGAGGCGGCACAGGACGACTACAGGGCAACCGGGGCGGTTGTCGGCCGTGTGGTGCTGCAGCTGATGGGAAGTCCCCTGGCGGCTGAATCGCTGGTTCCCGTGGATGAAGCCGAGCGGCTGATCGGGCTGTTGGACGGATTGAGCCTGCGCATGGTGCTGCAGCCGGACTGGTCAGCACCCGAACAAGGCCGGGCAACGCTGCGCCGCCACCTGCATTCCCTCCTGACCGCTTAACCCAGCCTCTTAACCCAAACCTCCAAGCCAAACGCTCTCGCAGCAATGGTGGGTTTTTAGCAAACGCTCGCGCAGCAATGGGAAGCGCGTTGGGATTTCCCGTGCTCAGTTCCCTGCTTCAGAGTAATCTTGGAAGTGGGATTGCCGCACCAACACTGCGGCGGCTGGAGGCGAAGGCAATGCATCACACCGGTGGCCCAGGGTGGCGAATCACCATGGATACGTGCGGACCCATGCTCATGGCACTTTACCTTCGGGACGTGTCGGGCCTTGTGGGGGCCGGCAGCCCCGCACTTTCGCACGTGGCACCCGCTGTTACGGCGGCAGACCACACCATGCTGACCTCAGGGGTGGGCGGCACCGGCGCGCTGCGTGACCAGTGGGAGGTCTGGTGGACCAGGCTGTTGCGCGGCTTTCCCGAGAACCCACAAGACATCAGCCCTCCTGATTTTCCCGAGCTGGCCGGCATGCCTGCACTGCAGCGGGTTGCCCACGCCCATTACGGGGCGGCGCTGACCTGGTCACGGGAGCAGTCGCAGCTGTATGCCATGATGGCGGCCCAGCGGGAAACTTTGGGCGGGCATAAAATCCTGGCCGATTTGGTGCAAAACCGGGAAATGGAATTGGGCCGCAGTGCCAGGGACTTCACGTTGACCATTGTGGAGGTTCCCTTGTCCGAGCAACGGGCGTGGTTTATTGAACCCAACCGCTTGATCATGAGTTCGCATTTGCTCGATGACCAGGAGATTTTCCGCAGTTATGTGCAGCCGGTGGTGGAACTGCTGGTTTAGCACCCGGCGGTGGTCCTCAGCCGTCGGCTGGTGCGGCCGCCAACACGATTGCGAGCTGTCCCTCAACTGTGGATTCAATTGGCTGCCAGCCCACGTTGTGGCCGTCGGCATTGGCGTTTCGATCCCATTTATGGCCTGCGTAGCTGACTTCAACAACACCGAGCTGGTTCGCGTGGGCCAGGGCCCAGTGGGCCAGCATCCAGCCATAGGCGTCATTGACCTCTAAGTGCAGGCTGGTGCCGGCTTCGCCTGTGGTGGTTGTGGCGTCCAACTGGGCCAGCGGGCCCATTGCCGCCTGGGCTGCTGCGCCGACAGCTTCGGGCGTGCTGCTTGCCGTGGCTGGTGGGAGGGTGCAGTTCAAACCCTGCGGAGTCTGCCCCGTCAGGGCGGAAGCGAACGCGCGCGACAGCGGCTCATGCTGGGCGTAAGTGTGGGGGAAACCCGAACGTTGGACAATTTGCGCCGCGTCATTGATGGGCAGGTCCGCGTAGTTGGGCACTTCTGCCAGTGCGTCGTAAAACGCGTTGGCGGAATACACCGGATCCATGATTTCCTCCACGCTGCCCCAGTCCTGCGACGGCCGCTGTTGGAACAGGCCCACCGAGTCCAGGTCGCCGTAGCTGATGTTGCGCAGCTTGGACTCCTGCATTGCCGTGGCGAGGGCAATGGATGCCGCGCGGGCAGGCATGCCCCGCTGCATGGCAAGGCCGGAGATCAGCGCGGCATTTTCTGTTTGCTCCAGGGCCAATCTGTAACTGTTCTCGCCAACGGTGGCGCTGCAGCCCAGCGACAGGCCGGGCGCAAAAGTGTCCTTGAAGGTGTTGGACAGCCACACACGGCCGCCAATGAGGAGTCCGGCGGTGACTGCCAGAACTGTGATCCAGCCGATGACCGCCCGGCTCCTCACGGTGTGCCGCACCGTGGTGTGGGGCCGAATGCTTCGTCGCCATGGCAGTGCACCTCCGGAGCGGCGCCCCGGGGTCGCGGGTCAGTTGGCATGCAGGCTGTCATTGAGTTCGACGGCGGTTCCCTTGCGCGGGAGCACCTCGACGCCGCCCGAGGTGGAATTGCGGCGGAACAGCAGGTTTGGCACGCCGGAGAGTTCGCTGGCCTTGACGATCACCGTGGTGTCCTCGCCGTCGTCGTTCTTGGGGCCCAGGACCCGCACCCGGGTGCCGGCCGTGACATACAGTCCTGCCTCAACCACCGAGTCGTCGCCGATGCTGATGCCCACGCCCGAGTTCGCGCCCAGCAGCACCCTTTCGCCGAGGACGATGCGGGTCCTGCCGCCACCGGAGAGGGTGCCCATGATGGAGGCGCCGCCGCCAACGTCGGTGCCGTTGCCCACCACGACGCCGGCGGAGATGCGGCCCTCGACCATTGAGATGCCCAGCGTGCCTGCGTTGAAGTTCACGAACCCTTCATGCATGACGGTGGTCCCCTCGGCCAGATGGGCGCCGAGCCGGACCCTGTCGGCGTCGGCAACGCGCACGCCGGCGGGGACCACATAGTCGACCATGCGCGGGAACTTGTCCACTGAATAAACAGTCACCGGCCCGCGGCGGCGCAGCCGGGCCCGGGCCAGTTCAAAGCCGTCCACCGGGGCGGGGCCAAAGTTGGTCCACACCACATTGCTGAGTTTCCCAAAGATTCCCTCAAGGTTGATGCTGTTGGGGGTCACCAGACGGTGCGAGAGGAGGTGCAGGCGAAGGTAGGCGTCGACGGCGTCAGCCGGTTCGGCATCGAGGTTTATTTGGGCAAACACCACGTTTTGGTGCACGTCGCGGTCGGTGTCCGTGCCGGCCTCGGCCAGCGCGGTGAGCTCGGCGCTGGCATCCGGGGCGCTGCCCAGCTCAGCGGCGGCGATGCCCAATTCGGGGGCGGGGAACCACACGTCCAGCACATCGCCGGAGCCGGCGATGGTGGCAAGGCCGAAGCCGTGGGCGGAACGGTTGCTCGGGGCTGCTGTGTCAGTCATGGGTCCAGTTTATCGGCAAGGCCGGTCGGCATTGTGCCACGCAACCGGGCCACACCGCCGGCCAGTCCGGTGGGCCAAAAAACTGTGACGGCCATGCCTCTAGGTCACGGTGAATGTGATTGAGTGCCAGCCGGAGGAACCGTCGGGAGCCGGCGGGGCCTGTTCCTCGATCTGCCGCTCATTGTCCGCGTCATAGGCGCGCACCCGCACCTGGTGGGTTCCGGTAGTGGCCCCGTCCCAGATGAACGACCACTGCCGCCACGTGTCCACCGACGCTTCCGCGGCCAGCTCGGCCAGCTGCCAGTCGCCGTCGTCCAGCTGGACCTCCACCTTGGAAATTCCCTTCGTTTGAGCCCAGGCGCTGCCGCCGATGGCCACTGTTCCGGCCGGCACCCGGGCCAGGGCCCGCGGCACCTCAACCCTGGATGCCGTCTTGATGGGGCCGTGCGAGGACCAGCCGCGGGACGTCCAGTACCCGGCCTTCTCGGCAAACGTTGTCACTTCCAGGTCAACGACCCATTTGGTGGCCGAGACGTAGCCGTACAGCCCGGGCACCACCATGCGGACCGGAAAACCGTGTTCCAGCGGCAGCGGCTCGCCGTTCATGCCCACGGCAAGGATGGCGTCGCGACTGTCCTGCAGGATGGGCAGGGGAGTGGAGGCGCTGAAACCGTCACTGCTGGTGGACAGGACCATGTCGGCGCCCGCCGTGGGTTTGGCCCGGGCCAGGACCTCGCGCAGCGGGTAGCCGAGCCATTTTGCATTGCCGGCCAAGTTTCCACCCACCACATTGGAAACGCAGGTCAGCGTCACATACGACTCTATGAGATCCTCCGCCAGCAGCTCGTCAAAGCCCAGAGTGAACTCCTCCTCGACCATGCCGTGCACGCGCAGTTCCCACGTCGAGGGTTCAATCACGGGCACATGCAGGGCCGTGTCGATCCGGTAAAAATCGGTGTTGGGCGTGACAAAGGGCGTGACACCCTCCACCGGGGCCTGCACACCGGCGGGCAGCGGGGCGGCCCTGGTCTTGGCGGCCGGGAGCTTCAGGGCCTGGCGGACGGCAATTGCCGTGTTGCGTGCGGTCGAGAGCATCGTCCCGCCAAAACCAAGGACGACGGCGGCCCCTGCCACGGCTGCCGACCTCACCAAAAACGTGCGCCGGCTGGGCACTGCGCCCGCTGTCGTCGTCGGGCTCTCAGCTGTGCCAGTCGCGGGTGGCCCTGCTGCCCCCGAGGGGCCGGTGGCCGGGGTGAGGAAGCGCAACGCCCACAATCCCGCTGCGGCGCCGAGAAGAAGGGGGAACAGGTCAAGGGGGCCTGCTCCCGCGCGGGTGATGATGCACAGTGCCATGACCACGGCGAAGCCCAGCACCATGGCGGCGCCGGCCCGGAAGTTTCTTCGGCCAACCACGCCCGCAACGGCCGCCAACACCGCAGCGGCAACGACCAGGGAAATGAGCAGCACCAACTTGTCGTTCGTGCCGAAGGTGGCGATTGCGAAGTCCTTGAGCCAGGCCGGGGTGAAGTCGATGAAGGTGGAACCCACCGACGTCAGCGGGGACGCAGCGGGCCCAAAAAATGCCGCCAGCAGTTCGGCGGTGGCGAAAAGCACGCCTGCGGAGATTACCCCGGCCAAGGCGCCCATGCCCAGTCCTCGTCTGCCCTGCTTACTAGTCGCCGTGCTGAGCTTGCCCATGGGGGCTCCTTTGAACTTTTGTTGGCTACCGCAAAACTGGCGGTAGAAGTATGTGATGGTACTTCGGAGCCAGGCGTCCGCTGGATTGCCCCCGCGGGCAGAAAGTTCTAGATCTTCTGCACCAGAATCGGTGTAGTGGTCGGCTGTTCCGAGCCTCCGGCAGGTTCCACGGTGATGCCTACATGGGTTGCGCCGTCCACCTTGCCGTCGAGGACTTGCATGGCGGAGGCCTGGACGCTGTCCATCAGCCCGGCCGAGACTGCGCCGGCGTCAGAAATGAACCACAGCTCGTAAGTTTTATCCTCGGGGAGTGGCGGCATGTCATTGGCCAAGACGGCGGCCTTGTTGACCTCGATGGACGAAGCAACTGTCACCGTGCCGCCGTCGGGCAACGGTGTTGTGGCAATTTGAGCGTCCGGCGAGCTCATGATGGTCAGCATGGCTTCTTGCTGGGCCTGCGCAGCAGCCAGCTGTTGGTTGACCGAATCTTCCGAGGAGCTCTGCCCGATGACCCATCCGCCGACGCCGACGCCGCCGAGAAGCGCCAGGGCGGCCGCAGCGCTGAGCGCAGGTACCCAGCGGTTTCCCTTGGGGGCTCCCTGACGGCTGCCTTTGGTGCGGTTTACCTGGTGGCTGCCCGAAGTCCTGCTGTTGCCCGCAGCCGTGGAAATGTCGCGCACGACGTCGGATGCCGGAAGCTGGCTGGTGTCGCGAATTGCCGCCATGATGTTGGCTTTCAAAGCCGGGGGAGGCGTCTCGGCGGGTGTTGCGCTGGCCAGAAGTGCAGCGGTCTCACTGAGGCTGCGCACTTCTTCCAGGGTTTGCGGATCGGTCAGGGCATGACGTTCAAAGTGGCTTCGTTCCTTGTTGTCCAAGGCGTTCAAAGCGTAGGCACCGGTGAGCAAATGCAGCTGATTTTCCATTACGCCACCCCTAACCTATCCCTGAGTCTGATCATGCCATCGCGAATTCTTGTTTTAACTGTACCGACCGGGATTTTCAACAACTCCGCCACTTCTTGGTGGGTATATCCACCGTAGTAGGCCAAGCTGATGGCTTCACGCTGCGGGGCGGTGAGTGTCTCCAACGCTTGGCGGACACGTTCGGCTTCCATCTGTGTTTCCACGGTGTTGGCGACGTCGTCGTAGCTGTCCTGGTATTCCTTGATTCCCTGGCGTAGGTCCCGGTCGGCGCTGGCTTGGCTTGCCCTTACCCTGTCCACTGCCCGGCGGTGGGCAATGACCAAAATCCACGAGATGGCCTTGCCCCGGTCTGCGTCAAAACGGGTAGCTTGGGCCCAAACGTCAACGAAGACCTCTTGGGTGACTTCCTCGCTTTGAGCCGGGTCCCGGACCACGCGGCGCACCAACCCGTAGACCCTTGGGGCCACTGCGTCGTAAAGTTCTTCGAAGGCCGCCTCGTCGCCCAGGGCGACGAGGCGGATCAGGTCCTCATGGGTTGGTGGTGCCAAGGGCTCCACGGACCGCAACCAGGGTAAACGCATAATGTCTACCTTGCCACGGCCCGTGCCCATGAACCCCGTTCCTTCGCTTCGTGTTGCTACTTGTCCTGAAAACCGGCTGTAGTTACTTCGCCGGGGGCATCAGGACCGTGTCGACGAGGTAGACGGTGGCGTTGGCTGTCTTGACGCCGCCGCAGATGACCTTGGAGTCGTTGACCATCAAGTCGTCGCCGCTTCCGGTGACCTTCAGCGTGCTGCCCTCAGCTGTGGTGTGCTCTCCGTCAATGTCGCTGGGAGCCAACTGGCCGGGAACCACGTGGTAGGTCAGGATGGACGTGAGGGTCTTGGAATCGGTTTTCAGGCCCTCGATGGTGTCTGCGGGGATCTTGGCAAAGGCCTCGTCCACTGGGGCGAAGACGGTGAATTCGCCTGAATTCAAGGTGTCCACCAAATTGACGTCCTTGTTCAGTTCGCCGGAGACAGCGGCCGTCAGGGTCTTCAGGAGCGGGTTGTTCGAGGCGGCAGTGGTGACCGGGTCCGCGGCCATGCCGGCAACGGAGCCTGCGCCACTGGGCACGGCTGCGGCGTAAGCGGCACATCCTGAACCGACCAAGTCAGCGGCCGGGTCCATGGCTGCACTGGATTCCGGAGCTGAGGAGGTCATGGGTGCTGCCGAGCTCGCCATCGGTGCATCCGAGCTTGCCGCGGGTGTTGTTTCGGCGCCGCTGCAGGACGTCAGTCCCAATGCTGCGATGGCCAGGAAGCCGAGGCCGAGGCTGAGGCTCTTACGCGTTCGGGTCTTCTGGGTAACGTTCATGATGATTCTCCGTAGTCTGAAGCGGAAGGATTCCGTCGTGCTTCCCGTACCGCGTCTCATGTCCTGATCTGCGGGGTGGGCTGTCAGGTAGTACTTCGGAGCCCCGGGTGAAGCGGATTGGAAACAGTCAAAAAATTCTTTTGGAGGTAGTCTGCACCGGTAAACTGTCCCAATGACCAACCTCGCCAGCACCGCCGATTCCCACTCCCAGACCATCTCGCACGGGTGCCCGGGGCCAACTGGCCAAGGGAAGAAGGCTGCCGTGGTGCTGGATGTGAAAGCCGACGTTGCCGGGCTGACGGCCGCGCTGATGGACATTGAAAGTGTGTCGGGCAATGAGGCAGCACTGGCCGACGCCGTCGAGCTGGCCCTTGCCGGGCTGCCGCACCTGCAGGTGACCCGCAACGGCGATGCCATTGTGGCCAGAACGTCGCTGGGCCGGGCCGAACGGGTGATTCTTGCGGGCCATTTGGACACCGTGCCGCTGCCCACCACGCCGGGGTCGCGCGGGACCGTGCCCAGTTCCTGGGAGGGTGAGGTGCTGTACGGCAGGGGCGCCACGGACATGAAGGGCGGCGTGGCCGTGCAACTGGCGCTCGCGGCCACGCTGCTTGAACCCACCAGGGACCTGACATTCGTTTTTTACGATCACGAGGAAGTGGCCGCGGCGAAGAGCGGGCTGGGCCGTTTGGTGCGGGAGAACCGGGAACTGCTGGATGCTGACTTTGGCATCCTGCTTGAGCCCACGAACGGGACGGTGGAGGGCGGCTGCAACGGCACGATCCGTTTTGAGGCCACCACGCGCGGGCTTACCGCCCACTCGGCCAGGGCGTGGATGGGGGAGAACGCCATTCACGCGGCCGCCCCGATTTTGGCCCGCCTTGCCGCGCATGCGCCGGCCACCGTCACGGTTGAGGGGCTGGACTACAGGGAGTCGTTGAACGCCGTGCGGATTCATGGCGGCACCGCGGGCAACGTGATCCCGGACCAGTGCGTGGTCGAGATCAACTACAGGTTCGCCCCCGACAAGACCCCCGCCCAGGCCGAAGCGCACGTTCGGGAACTGCTGGCCGGCTCTGACCTGGTGTGCACGGATTCCTCAGCCGGTGCCAGACCCGGACTGAACGCACCGGCGGCGGCCACGTTCGTTGCGGCTGTGGGTCGTGCGCCGCTGCCGAAATACGGGTGGACGGACGTTGCCAGGCTCAGCGAAATGGGGATCCCGGCGGTCAACTTCGGCCCGGGCGACGCACTGCTGGCCCACAGTGACAACGAACACGTCCGCGCGGAAGACATTCGCGAGTGCCTGGCGGCGCTGACCCGCTGGCTCAGCTGAGCAGTTTGGACACCCCTTAAACAAGTGGCCCGCAGTTGTGGTCGTAAAATCGCCTCAAAAAGGCGATTTTACGACCACAACTGCGGGCCACTTTGTGTTGTTTGGTGCTTGTGTGGGTGGCAGTGGGGATTAGCCGAGCTGGCCCACCTTGGTCTTGACGACCTTCACACGTGAGGACATCTTGGACTCCACCAGCTTGGCGATGCCTGACAGGATCAAGCACAGCCCCACATAGATCACTGCGGTGACCATGAGAGCCGGCACCACCGGGGAACCGTATTTGCCCTGGCCACCGAGGAAGTTGGCGTAGTACAGAACCTCGTTGTAGGTGATCAGGAAGCCAAGCGCGGTGTCCTTCAAGATGACGACGAGCTGGGAAATGATCACCGGCAGCATCGAGCGAACGGCCTGCGGCAGCAGGATGATGCGCAGCACTTGGCCTTTGGACATGCCGATCGCATACCCCGCCTCGCGCTGGCCCTTGGGCAGCGACTCAATGCCGGCACGGAACACTTCAGCCAGCACGGAACCGTTGTACAGAATCAAGCCCACCACGACGGCGACGAAGGGTGTGATGCCCTTGAAACCGACCGACGGCAGCCCGTAGTACATGATCATCATCAAGATCAGCAGCGGTACTGCACGGAAGAGCTCGGTGAACCAGTAGCACGGAATCCGGAGCCATCTGGCATCCGAGAGGCGTCCAAATGCGAGCAGGATGCCCAGGACAAGACTGCCGACGGCGGCCACGCCGAAGGCGCTCAGGGTCGCCCCAATGGCCTCGACAAACTTTTCCTGGACACGTGGGAAGGTAAAGATCTCCCATTTTTCCGCCGTAAACTGGCCGGATTCGTAAAACCTGAACAAGATGAAGGCAATGATGCCGACAACCACAATGGCCGTGACGACGTTCAGATATACGTTGCGTGTGCGGGCCTTGGGGCCGGGCACGTCAAAAAGGACTGAGCTCATCGCGCCACCCTCCACTTCTTCTCAAGGTAGCGTTGCAGCGGTGTCAGGATGCCCAGCACCATCACCACAAAGATTAAGGCGACCCACAGCAGTCCGGGCAGCAGCGGCTCGCCGCGTTCGCTGAGGTAGGCGCGGATGGCGCCGGACTCAAATACGGAGAAGCCGGCAGCGACCGTGGTGTTTTTCAACAGGGCGATGAACACGCTGAACAGGGGCGGCACCACCGAACGAAAGGCCTGTGGCAGCACGATCAACGTCAACGTCTGCAGGAAAGGCAAGCCAATGGCACGGGCGGCCTCGGACTGGCCGACGGAGACGGTGTTGATGCCGGAGCGGATGGCCTCGGAAACATACGTTGCCGTGTAGAGCGAGAGACCGACGATTGCCGCAACGATGAAATCGATGCTGGGCAACCCTAATTTCGGGTAGCCCAGGGCAAAGAAGGCCAGGATCAGGGTTAGCGGGGTGTTGCGGACGGCGTTGACGTAGAGGGTGCCCGCCGCGCGCATCGCCGGTGCGGGCGAGACTCGCATGCCGGCAACGATGGTGCCAAGGATCAAGGAAAAAACCGCGGAAAAGGCAAACAAGATTCCGGTGTTCTTGAATCCCGTGAGGAACAGATCGCTGTTGTCAATAAGTACATTCACAGGGCAGTGTCGCTTTCAGTGAATTCGAGAGGACGAAGTGGTGGTGTTGCATCGGCCAGGGCTGATGCAACACCACCACTGAGGGGTCTGTTAGTACTGGTCAACCTTGGGCTGTTCAACCTTGGTGCCGGACTTACCCAGAGTGGAGTCGTAAATCTTCGTCCAAGTCGCGTTGCCGTCTGTCAGCGTGGTGTTCAGGAAGGTGCGCAGGGCGGTGTCGCCCTTGGGCAGGCCGATTCCGTATTTCTCCACAGTGAACGGCTCACCAACAACCTTCAGATTGTCGGGGTCCTCCGAGGCGAAGCCCAACAGGATGGCCTGGTCGGTGGTCACCGCGTCCATGTCGCCATTCTTGAGTGATTCAACGCACTTGGAGTAGAGGTCGAACTCTTTGGGGTCGGCCTTCGGGAAATTCTCCCGAATGTTCTGGATGGGCGTTGAGCCGGTGGCGGAGCACACCGTCTTGCCGTCCAGGTCCTTTTCACTCTTGATGTCGGTGTTGTCCTTGGAGACAAGCAGGCCCTGGCCCGTGATGAAGTACGGTCCGGCAAAGTCGACAATGGCCTTGCGCTTGTCCGTGATGGAGTAGGTGCCCACGTAGAGGTCAACGTCGCCATTGGCCAGTGCCGTCTCGCGGTTGGCCGAGGGGATGGCCTTGAACTCGATCTTGTCCTTGGCCACGCCCAGCGAGGCCGCCATCCAGGTGGCAATTTCAATGTCGAAGCCGCTACGCTCGCCGGTGGCAGCATCGAGGTAGCCCAGGCCGGGCTGGTCTTCCTTCACACCGATGCGGATGGCACCGGAGGACTTGATCTTGTCAAAGGTGGGGCTGCCGGTCAGCGCCACATCCTTGGCAACTTCAAATGCGGGGGCGTCGCCGGCTGCGGGTTCGCCGCCGCCGCCAGCCGTGTCGCCGCCGCCACAGCCTGTCATGGCCAGGGCAGCTGCTGTGAGGACAGCCGCTACGCCGAGGCTTTTCCTGCTAAAGAACTTTTTCAAGGGGGATTCCTTTCATAAACGGCCACGATGGCCGGTGCAGCCGGGAGATTTGGAAGTAGTTTGTTATCCGTTGGTGAGGATCTTGGACAGGAAGTCCTTGGCCCGCGGTGTCTGCGGATTGGTGAAGAATTCATCGGGTGTGGCTTCTTCAACAATCTGCCCGTCAGCCATGAAAATGACCCTGTCCGCAGCTTTGCGGGCAAAGCCCATCTCGTGGGTGACAACCACCATGGTCATGCCGTCCTTGGCCAGTTCAACCATGACGTCCAGGACCTCATTGATCATTTCCGGGTCAAGGGCGCTGGTGGGCTCATCGAAAAGCATGACCTTTGGCTTCATTGCCAAGGCCCGTGCAATTGCGACTCGCTGCTGCTGCCCGCCGGAAAGCTGGGCAGGCAGCTTGGCCGCCTGATGACCCACCCCAACGCGTTCCAACAAGCTCAAGGCGAGTTTGTCGGCGTCGGACTTGGACATGCCCTTGACCTTGATGGGGCCAAGGGTGACGTTTTCCAGGATGGTTTTGTGCGCAAACAAATTAAAGGACTGGAAAACCATGCCCACGTCGGCACGCAGATTTGCCAGCTGCTTGCCTTCCTTTGGCAGTTCCTTGCCATCAATGGTGATGGACCCGGTGTCGATGGTTTCCAGTCTGTTGATGGTGCGGCACAGGGTTGATTTGCCCGAACCCGAAGGACCGATGACCACCAGCACCTCGCCCTTGGCCACTTGCAGATTGATTTCCTGCAGCACGTGGAGTGGGCCGTAGTGTTTGTTGACGGCCTTAAGCTCCACGAGCGCAGGGGCGTGTGCGGAATTTGTCATGCACTGAATCTACAGACATTTCCACGGGGCGGTAAAGCTTTGAGCCATGTCGGCCGGGATCGTAACGCGAAAGAGACAATGTGAGGCAGGCCACCGGGGGTTTCACGTAGCCTTAGGGAGTCTCCTGCCGCCACCAGGCACCCATCCGATAGGACCCCGCGGCGGGAAGATCCTTGTCCAGGATGTCGCATCATCACAGATCGTGCCGGGGAAGAACGCGGCGAAACCGAACGGATTCTTCTTTGAGACGGGTTCCGAGAACACGGTTGCGATCGAAGCCCCCAGCCGGATATGGTCCGGCTTTTGCCAAGTCAGTCAAGGACCAAGCGCCCGGCACAATCATCTGCTATGACCCGTTCCATGTAGTCTAGATGGCCGCCAACGCGCTGGAAGCATCCCGTCTGGCCACGGACCGGGGGGGCTGCCTGACCAGGACATCGCGAAGAAGGGAACCCGATGGATGCTGCTGAAAAACGTCCAGCACCTCACCGGGAAGCAACAAATCACCCTCGCGGGGCTCGAACAAACCGTCGTGCTGCTCAGGGAAGCCTTCCAGCTCAAGTAGTTTCTAGGGGACCCCGATGGCTATCGTCGTGAATTCTCACCCATTTGTTGTAGATGTAGAAACACAATCCCCGTAAGCATGTCTACGGCATCACCACCTCCGTGACCAGTGAGCTGGTGGGCGCCTACGACTTCCAGTCCCCGCGGGGCGATACCCGCAGGTGCCGTGGCAGCCTAGTGCTAGCAGTTGCCGAGGCCTCACGGATGGACGCGCTCGCCCGCCAAAGATGTGGCAAGTTCGACATCCTCGATGAGTAATGGAACGGATGGACCATATTCGTTTCGGAGCAGTCGTGTTCGCGTCGGCCGCCGCTGGATGAGGGCGGGGCCTCGGGAAGTGCTACGGGTCCTGATTGCTGCTCGCACAGCCATGCCTGGTGAACGCACCAGAACCATCAACGCACCCACCGCGGTGTTGCGCGTCGACAGCCTCGGTCCGGACGCCCACCAGTACAGAAACGAGGGGTTCAAGGCCGAATAGCCAACGAAATTCGCCCCTTGCGTCTCAGTCGCTCCCTCGCCCGGCGGGTCCGTTGAATATCTGACACAAAACGAGAGCATGAATATGGGTTGAGGAACATAGTAGGATCCCAGACAGGTTTTGATCTAGTTCACCAGGTCACTAATTATCTCGCCATTTCCGGAATCATCATGCGGCAGACAAATTCGCCCGCATGCGCGTCGGGATGGCCTAAGAAATTACGTATTGATCGTTGTCAGTCCCGCGTAGTCCAAGCTCCAGTTTGCCTTGCAATCAGCCCTTGAGATATTTCCGGGAGTAGCGTAATTACCGTATAAAAATTCGGTCTTCTTTCCGCCGAAAAGTGGAGTCTGAATGCAGACAGCTATTACTGCAAATGCTCCTCCGCCGCTGTCGCACACGGCATATGCGGTAGATCCTGAACCCCAATATTTGCACGATGTTGGATAGGCTGCCTGTGCAGCTGGTGCCGAAACAATCGAACCGGCAGTAACGAGTCCAACAGTGAAAAGCACCGCGGTCATCTTTGACAAAATATTCTTCAAAATTCCCCCAAATATCGGGTTACCACGCATGCCGTGGCCCCTCCATAAAAGCACGGATAGTGCAATTTTACAATGATCGGGGAAGAATCATCCGAATGTGAAAATTCAAGGTGCATAAAATCTCTCGAATTGCACCTGACTTTCTGCCTGATGGGCTCGGTTGTGACGTTCTGGTCGCCGGTCTTTGTAGCCGTTGTCGACGACGGATTCCACGTCGGCCACAGTAGGGCCCGGTCTTGCTTCTGATGAGAGGCGGACGGTCGGTGGTTGTAGTTAACGACGGACTCGGCGCCGAGATCCGCTGCAGTCCTTTGATCAAAGCTGCATGTCCGGTGCTTCGGAGGACAGATACAGGCTCGTTTGGCGGGGGCGGGTGTTTCCCGGCGACTTCGAAGAGTCTGCGCCGCAGTTTCCTTGGTTCCCAGAGGAAGACCTTGGTGTTGGCGAAGCAGGCCATTTGGGTCCCGGTCATGATTTCTGCTGTCATCTTGACATCAGAGTCACATTGGCAGTGAGGGGCTTATTTGGGCCATGTCGGCCGGGATCGTAACGCGAAAGAGACAATGTGAGGCAGGCCACCGGGGCTTTCACGTAGCCTTAGGGGCATGAGCGCACCTACAGGATCCAGCCGACCACTCCGCCCGCAACTTCGACGGTTCGGCATCTGGCGAAAAAACGGCGCAGGCAACGACACCGCCGACGCCCGGCTTTTGGAGACCCCGCCCAGCAGCGACTTCACGCACACCGATCCATGGCGGGTCATGCGGATTCAAAGCGAATTCGTGCAGGGCTTTGACGCGCTGGCCGAAATCGGCCCGGCCATCAGTGTGTTTGGCTCGGCCCGGACCAAGCGCGATTCCCCGTACTACGCCGCCGGCGTCGACGTGGGGAGGCTGCTGGTGGAAGCCGGGGTTGCCGTCATCACCGGCGGCGGACCCGGTTCAATGGAGGCGGCAAATCGCGGCGCCGCCGAGGCCGGGGGCCTGTGGATCGGCCTGGGCATTGAACTGCCCTTTGAGCAGGGCATGAACGAATGGGTTGGCCTCGGCGTCGACTTCCGCTACTTCTTTGCCCGCAAGACGATGTTTGTGAAATACGCCCAGGGCTTTGTTGTGCTGCCCGGCGGGCTCGGCACCCTGGACGAACTTTTTGAGGCCATGGTCCTGGTGCAGACAAGCAAGGTCAGCCAGTTCCCGATCGTGCTGGTCGACAGCACATTCTGGGGCCCGCTGCTCGACTGGATCAAGGACGTCATGGTGGTCCAGGGCCTCGTCTCGCCCGGCGACCTGGACATCATCTCCCTCGTGGACACGGCGGAAGAGGCCGTGGAACTGGTCATGGCCGGCAAGGCCGGTGCCCGGGTTGCCGCCGGTGAGGGCTGAACCGGCAACAGTTGAGGTCATCCGGGGCCATTTCCGCCGCGCATCTGGCACGATGGTCTAGTGACTTATTTCCTGATCTTCCTTGCGGTCGTGGTGGCTGCCGCGGCGGCCCTCTACGTCGTGGGGCTGAACAAGCCGCAGGCGGATGCGCCCGTGTATGACGACGCTCTCGCGCGGCCCGTGGCAAACCTGCCGCCGGTGCTGCTGCCTGACACCCCGGCGCCCGCCGACGTCGACCGGCTGCGGTTCTCCCTTGGCCTGCGCGGCTACCGGATGGACCAGGTTGACGAGGTCCTTGACCGCCTGCGCGACGAGCTGGCCGCCAAGGACCTGCACATTGCCGGGCTGGAGGCCGGTACTTCCCCTGCGGTTACCGGTTACCAAGGGAAGCCCGACGCCGGGCAGCAGCCTGGCGCTGCCCCGGAGACTGCCGCTGTGGAGACGAGCACCGCCGAGCGGACCATCGTGAATGTCAGTACCGGCGAGAACCCGGCGACGGACGCGGAGCCCCGTGGGCAATGATGGCAGAACCCGCTGCGCATGGGCCGGGATTGAAAGCGACGAACAGTACCAGCGCTATCACGACACAGAATGGGGCAGGCCCGTTGCAGGGGAAAGCGAATTGTTCGAACGGCTGAGCCTCGAGGCTTTCCAGTCGGGCCTGAGCTGGATCACGATCCTGCGAAAGCGCGAGGCCTTCAGGAAGGCGTTCTGCAACTTTGACCCGGCCATCGTGGCCACGTTTGGCCCCCGGGACTTTGACCGGCTGATGGGCGATGCCGCCATTGTGCGCAACAGGCTCAAGATCAATGCCACCATCGGCAACGCCCGGGCGTTGCTTGCCCTGCCGTCCGAAACAACGTTGGCCTCGTTGCTTGCGGACCATGCCCCGTCCGTGCCCCGCCTGCCCGGGGAGGCTGTGCCCGGCAAAACTGCTGAATCCCAGCAACTCGCGAAAACCCTGAAGAAGCATGGCTTTTCCTTCGTCGGTCCCACCACCGCCTACGCCATGATGCAAGCCGTCGGCGTCGTCAACGACCACCAGCCGGGCTGCTGGCTGGCCCCAGGCTCGGACCCGGCACCTGGCTCGGACCCGTCCGGGACGGAATAGCCCGGCCATGAAAGATTGGGCCATGAAGGCGCCGGCCGAAAGGGACACCACTACCATCAACGACGCCATCTACGCCGGGGTGCGCCGCTTTCTGGCGCCTTTGCGGCGGGCCCCCTGGTGGTTGAAAGTCACCCTGCTTTATGTGGCAGCCCGGCTGGTTTCCACGGCGATCCTGCTCGGGGCGGCCTGGCATGCCGAGGAGTCGCCGTGGGGCGGGCGCCAGCCCGACTACCTGACGTTCATCGACAGGTGGGACGCGGGCTGGTACGAAAGAATTTTTGATGGCGGCTACCCGACAACAATTCCGCGCAATGACGACGGCACGGCCCAACCCAACCAATGGGCGTTTTATCCCTTGTTCCCGTTGCTGGCGCGTGCGCTCAGCGGGCTGACGGGACTTGGCTGGCCTGCGGCCGGCGCCATTGTGGCCACGGCCGCCGGACTCGCTGCTGCTTTGATGATCTACAAGCTGTTCAGGAACTTTGCCACACCGCGGACAGCACTGTGGGGTGTGGCCTTCTTCGCCATGTTCCCGGTGTCGCCCGTTCTGCAGGTGCCGTACGCGGAATCGCTGGGAATCTTCCTCCTCGCCGCTGCCCTGCACCTGCTCATCAAGGGCAGGTACTGGGCCGCGTCGCCGACGGTGCTGCTGCTGTCGCTCTCGCGCCCGGCAGGGGTGCCGTTCGCCGCCGTCGTGCTTGTTCATCTTTTGCTGCGCTGGAGCCACCGCAAACGCGAGCCCTTCCCGGCACGCGAGCTTGCCGGCGGTTCTGTGCTGCTGTTTGTCAGCGTCGTGTCGGCGTTCGTCTGGATGCTCATTGCCTGGTGGCTGACGGGGGAGCGGAGCGCGTATACGGACACCGAGACGGCGTGGCGCGGCACCGGGCTGGTGTTGTTCAAGCCCTGGTTTGACGCGGGCGTGGAGCTCGCCGGCCCGCTGTGGGGCCCCGTCCTGCCGGTGCTGCTTGTGGTGTTGGCGGCGCTGTATCTCAATTCCAGGGCCGTGCGCCGGATTGGGCTCGAACTGCGGATCTGGTGCGCCATGTACCTGCTGTACCTGTTGGCGGTGCTGCACCCGCAGTCGAGCACGTTCAGGATGCTGCTGCCCCTGTTTCCCCTGGCACTGGCGGCCGCCTTCATTTCAACCTCCCGTGCCTACCGCTGGAGCGTGCTGGTGATGTTCACGCTGCTGCAGATTGTGTGGGTCGTGTGGCTGTGGCAGTTCGCCGCGATCAGCACCGGACAGGCGTGGCCGCCGTAATGAACCGCGCGGCAGTTGTCAATGGGCCGTGCGCCGATTAGCACCCGGGCGTTGAAATACGGAATAATAGTTTGTGAGCAATACAACATCAAACGCCATGCTGGGGAAAGCCCAGGCGGGGCGGGTATGCACTACGAAAAGGGGAACTCCTGATGGCGGCCATGAAACCTAGAACCGGTGACGGTCCAATGGAAGTGACTAAAGAAGGTCGGAGCTTGATTCTGCGGCTGCCGCTGGAAGGCGGCGGACGGCTCGTCGTGGAGATGAACGCCGATGAGGCAGTCAGCCTCAAGGAATGCCTTGTAGGCGCAACCGAATAACGCCAGCCGGATAAGTTTCACAAGGAACCGGGCCGCAACTGGCTGGTTCACAAAGAACTGGCGGGGCAGCACACGCTGCCCCGCCAGTTCTTTTTGTTTTCTGCTTTCGGGTGTTTAGCGCTCCGCGCAGCTGGCCCGCCCCGGTCGCTTCAGCGTGCGGTCAGCGCTTGACTGCCAGCAGCAGGCCGTCGCCGGTGGACAGCATGGCGCTGACGAGGGAGTCGTGTTCGCGGACCAGCTTGCCAACCCGGCGCAACACCACCGTGCTGCTTTCGCGGATGGCGGGGTCCGAGACCCGGTCCTTGTCCAGGGCGTCATTGATGATCAGCAGCCCTCCGATTTTCAGCAGCCTGATCGCCTGTTCCACATATTCCGGGAAGCTGGGCTTGTCGGCGTCAATGAACACGAGGTCGTACGCAGCGTCGGTCAGGCGCGGCAGGACGTCCTGGCCGCGACCTGAAATGGTGCGGGTGCGGTTCGCCGGGGAGCCCGACTCGGTGAACGCTTCGCGGGCGGCTTTCAAGTGGTCGACGTCGGGATCGATGGTTGTCAGCACGGCGCGCGGGCCCAGACCGCGCAGCAAGGCCACACCGGAAACGCCGGCGCCGGTGCCGACTTCCACGGCAGTTTGTGCCTTGGACGTGGCTGCGAGGACCGTCAGGGCTGCCGCGACTCCCGGACTAACGGGGAACAAGCCCAGCTCGTGCGAGCGTTCGCGGGCACGTCGCAGGACAACATCTTCCACGGGGAGGCCCTCTGCATAGGACCAGCTGGTGGATTTATCGGCGCTCATGGGTCGTTTTTCCTAAACTGTTGCGGTGACTAGCTCTAGCCTACTGCCTGCACACGGGCGCCCACTGCCTGCACACCGGGCAAGAAGGCGGCTGCCGTTCAGCAAAATGTCAGCTTCGTTTGGCACACTGTAGGACTAAAGGGAACGATTCCCCCGGTCGGATTCCCCACGTTTCCCCCTTCGTTGGGGAGAGAAGAAACCACTGAAGCGAGGTGCAGCGATGAAGCCAGCCGTCACCCCCGCGATTCGTCCTGCAGGAACTGCCACAGACCAAGCCCCGGCCGCCGCCGAGTGGGTGACGCCGTCGTGGGAAGAAGTTGTCACCAACCATTCAGCCAAGGTTTTTCGACTTGCCTACCGCCTGACAGGGAACAAGTACGACGCCGAGGACCTCACCCAGGAGGTTTTTGTGCGGGTGTTCAAGTCGTTGGCGAACTTCAAGCCCGGCACCCTTGACGGCTGGCTGCACCGCATCACCACCAATTTGTTCCTCGACCAGGCCCGGCGCAAGCAGCGGATCCGCTTCGACGCGCTGTCCGAAGACGCCGCAGCCCGGCTGCCCGGCAACGACCCGGGCCCCGAGCGCACCTTTGAATTCAACAACCTCGACACCGACGTTGCCGCCGCTTTGGAGGCCCTCCCGCCCGACTTTCGGGCCGCCGTCGTGCTTTGTGATCTGGAAGGCCTCTCCTACGACGAGGTGGCACACGCACTGAACATCAAGCTCGGCACCGTGCGCTCGCGCATCCACCGGGGCCGGGCCATGCTCCGTGAATCCCTGGCCGACAGGGCACCGGGCCGCGGACGCGAGGTCCGCCCTGCGCGGAAACCGCTGCTGTCGCTGCCGCGGATTGCCGGGGCACGCTAGACTCTGTGCTGGCTTGGCGGGCCTGCGACGCAAGTCACACGCAGTATTTTTTGCGTACGTTACCGCCAGGAATCGTTGCTTTGTGAGTTGAGAGGGTAATCTTCCTAACGTGTTTGGTATCAATACCCCCGAGCTGATCCTGATTGTCGTTGTGGCGGTCCTGGTGATTGGCCCTTCCCGGCTTCCCGGCTACGTGGAGAAGCTGAAGAACCTCATCCGTGAGGTGCGCAAGATGGCTTCCGGCGCGCGCGAAACCATCAAGGAAGAAGCCGGTGTCGACATCGACGACATCGACTGGAAGAAGCTTGATCCCCGCCAGTACGATCCCCGCCGCATAATCCGTGAAGCCCTGCTCGACGACGAGGACATGGACAAGCTCAATTCCCTCAAGCTGGCCCCGGGCGCGGCTGTCGCCTCCATGATGGGCAAGGACAGCGACAAGAGCTCGGTGCAGCCGGCCGTCGACAGCGTTCCCGCCGGGCCCGAGATTGAGCGTCTGGCAGAGGGCCAGCTCGCCCCGTACGACGTCGAAGCCACCTAAGACCCCTTCCCGCCCGCACGCACTGTCCCTCACCGGGCAGCACCCTTGGCGGGGTTTCTCGACGCTGCGCCTTGGCTTCGTGTGCGCTGCTGTGTGCGTTGGCGGCCGCCGTCGTCGTCGTTTCCCGGGATGTTTGCCCTGCCACGTTCGGGTCCGGCGTCCCCGGAAAGGTTCGGGTGCACCGTCAAAAATGATCCCGGCCCGCCAATCAGCGTCTGGCCCGCGAAACAGCTGTTGGCCAACCGCTGCCGCGCGGGGCAGGCGCAGATTCGTGGAGCTGCCGGCGCGAAAACACCCCCAGCGCGCGGGGCAGGCGCTGATTCGTGGAGCTGCCGCCGCGGAAGCAGGGCGGGCAGGCGTCGAGCAGGGCCGGCAGGGTGTTACTGCGTTGCTCAGCGGGGTGAGACGCCCAGCTTCAGCCCGGCCAAGCCGCGCGGGCGCACCGCAAGCTTGTCGGCGACTGCCAGCAGTGCCTGGGCGGCAGGGGATTCGGGGTGCGAGAGCACGATGGGCAGTCCGGCGTCGCCGCCCTCGCGCAGGGCAACGTCAATCGGTATCTGGCCCAACAGCTCCACCGGCGCGTTGACAGTCTGACTCAGCCGTTTGGAGAGAATTTCCCCGCCGCCGGACCCGAACAGCTCCATGGTGCTGCCATCGGGCAGCGTCAAAAAGGACATGTTCTCAATGACGCCGGCAACCTTCTGGCCCGTTTGCACGGCAATGGCACCGGCCCGCTCGGCCACGTCGGCGGCGGCTGCCTGCGGGGTCGTCACAACCAGGATCTCGGCCTTGGGTAGCAGCTGCGCCACCGAAATTGCCACGTCACCTGTGCCCGGCGGCAGATCCAGCAGCAAAATATCGAGGTCGCCAAAGTACACGTCGCCCAGGAACTGTTCGAGCGCCCTGTGCAGCATGGGTCCGCGCCAGGCAACCGGCTGGTTGCCCGCCACGAACATGCCAATGGAGATGACCTTCACGTCATGGGCAACGGGGGGCAGGATCATCTCGTCCACCCGGGTCGGGGTCTGGGTGATCCCCATCAGGCCAGGCACCGAGAAGCCGTAGATGTCGGCGTCCACAATGCCCACGCGCAAGCCCCTGGCGGCCAGGGCGCAGGCAAGGTTGACGGTGATGGTGGACTTGCCGACGCCGCCCTTGCCGCTGGCCACGGCATAAACACGGGTCAGTGATTTCTCGTCGTTGAAGGGGATGCCCCGCTCGGCGGAGCTGCCCTTGAGCTGGTCCTTGAGTTCTGCCCGCTGTTGCGGGGTCATGACGGTGAGGTCCACGCCCACGTCGGTGACGCCGTCGAGCTTCACCAAGGCATTGGTGACGTCCCTGGTGATGGTTTCGCGCAGGGGGCAGCCGGCAATGGTGAGCCGGATGACGGCGTGGACCCGGCCGCCGTCGAACGCCTCGACCGATTCAACCATGCCCAGTTCCGTGATGGGGCGGCGCAACTCCGGGTCAATGACCGTGGCGAGGGCGGCAAGCAGGGCGGGGTGGGACGGGGCGTTCATGGGGTGTGGCCTTAAGGGTTGGTGGGGCGTCCGGGGTTGGCCGACTTCGCGGAATTGGATCTGGCACCGGGTGTCTTTTGGGTGACGGTCTTGATGCTGCTGGTGGCCGGGTTGCGCTTGGTCGTGCGGGGTTCCCTCAGGGTATCGCCATCGTCTGGGAGATCGCCCTCGGCCGCATCCTGGATCTCGATGAGGTCCTCCAGGAGACTGCGCAGTTCGGAGCGGACGAAGTCGCGCGTTGCCACTTCACGCAGCGAGATGCGCAGGGCGGCAACTTCACGGGTCAGGTACTCGGTGTCGGCCAGATTGCGCTCGTTGCGGGAGCGGTCCTGCTCGATTTGGACCCTGTCGCGGTCGTCCTGGCGGTTCTGGGCCAGGAGGATCAGGGGCGCCGCATAGGAGGCCTGGGTGGAGAAGAACAGATTGAGCAGGATGAACGGGTACGGGTCCCAGCGCAGGGTGAACAAGCCAACGACGTTGATGGCGATCCACACGACGACAAAAACCGTCATGTAGAGCAGGAAGTTGGCAGTGCCCATGTAGCGGGCAAAGCGTTCGGCGAAGCGGCCAAAGAGGTCGGGGTCGCTGGTCAGGCTGGGCAGGAGCCTGGATTTGAGCTCCATGGGGGTGTCAAGGCCGCCGCCCTTAGTATGGTGCCGCTCAGCCAATGCGTCCTCCTAATTTCCTGAACGGGGCGCCGTCCTCATGGGTGCGCCAGTCATCAGGCAGCAGATGGTCCAACAAGTCATCAACCGTGACGGCGCCAACCAGGCGGCCCTCCTTGCTGACAACCGGGAGTGAATTCAAATTATACGAAGCCATGATGTGGCTGACGGTGCTGATGTCGTCCTGGTCCGAGGCGGGCTCCAGGTTCCTGTCCACGAGGGTGCCCAATTGCTCGGGAGGTGCGCTGCGGAGCAACTGTTGGATGTGAACCACGCCGAGGAAGCGCCCGGTGGGAGTTTCCAGCGGCGGCCTGCAAATGAAGATCGCCGATGCCAGGGCCGGGGAGAGGTCCTCGCTGCGGACATGCGCCAAGGCCTCTGCCACGGTGGCCTCGGGAGGCAGAATCACGGGTACGGGCGTCATGAGCGCACCGGCCGTTCCCTCCTCATACTGGAGCAGGCGCCGCACGTCCTTCGCCTCATCCGGTTCCATGAGCAGCAGCAGCTCCTCCGCCTTGGCCTGGGGGAGGTCGGCGAGGAGGTCCGCGGCGTCGTCGGGGTCCATTTCCTCAAGCACGTCGGCCGCGCGTTCGTTGTCCAGGGCCGAGAGGAGGGTCACCTGGTCATCTTCGGGCATCTCGGACATGATGTCGGCGAGGCGCTCATCCTGGAGTTCCCCGGCCACTTCAATGCGGCGCTTGGCGCTCATGTCCTGCAGGGCGTCAGCAAAGTCGGCCGCCTTGAGGTCCTCATGGGTTGCGACAAAGAAGGTGGCGCTTTGCGGTGCCGCGGCGTCGTCGGCGCGGGCTTCGGCCCAGTCGATGAGCATGGTGTGGCCGCGGCGGATTCCCCGCAGACGTGAGGTGGAGGAGCCCCTGCGGACAAAGAATTTGGTGATGAGCCAGTCGCCGTTGCGTTGCTGGTCCATGGCGATGTCCTCGATGACGGCAAAACCGGTGCCGTCAACCAGTGTCACCTTGCGGTCAAAGATGCCGCCGACCACCAGCTGCTCGGCACCGCGCTGTTCAAAGCGCCGCAAGTTGACCAGGCCGGTGCAGATGATTTGCGACTGGTCCATCGACGTCAGTCGGGTCATGGGCACAAAGACGCGTTTCTTGCCCGGAACTTCCACGACGATGCCGACGGCGTGTGGGGCGGTGTTGGGGCCGCGGCCCAGCACGACGACGTCCCGCAGCTTCCCGAGCCTGTCACCCCGCGGGTCAAAGACGTCGAGGCCCAGGAGTCGGGCGACAAAAATGCGTGTAGGTTGTGTGCTCACAGGTACAGGTTACTTCCCGCGGGGGTCTATGACCCAACCATCTCAGCGCCAGGCCGTGCCGGGGAGTGGGGCGCCGCGGCGGGGCCGGGTGCGGGTTCGGGCGCGGGGCTGTCATGAACTTTTCGTTTCACTGCCAGCGATACTCCAGCCAACGCGCAGGAACATGGTGAACAATGGGGGTATGGCAAACCTCTTTGGACGCACCAGACCCTTGGACGAGGCCCGTATTGTCCCTACGGGGGAAACAATCGGTTCCTACACTTCCTATTTGGATGCGCAGAAGGCGGTAGATTACCTGGCGGATGAAAAATTCCCCGTCAGGCATGTATCCATCGTGGGCAACGATCTGAAGATTGTTGAACGGGTCACGGGCAAGCTCAGCTACCCCCGGGTTGCTCTCACCGGCGCCATGACCGGAGCGTGGTTTGGTTTGTTCATCGGCGTGATGCTCTCCTTCTTTGACTCCGCCAGCAACGCCGGTGCGCCCTACCTGAACGTGTTCACGGCCGTGCTCCTGGGCGCCGCCTTGTGGATGTTGTTTGCGATCATTGGCTACGCCGCGCAGCGCGGCAAGCGCGACTTCACCTCGACCAACCAGGTTTTGGCCACCAGCTACGACGTCATTGTCACGGCCGATGTGGCAGCGGACGCCCGCCGCCTGTTGGCGCAGCTGCCCATGAACTCCAACGCACCACGCCCCGTCCAGAGTCAGGGGCAGGGTTTCCAGGGCCAGGGCCAGGGTTACCGCCCGCCGGTGCAGCCGCCCGCTTCTTCCGGCACCTCGCCCGCCCGTCCCGAAGGCTGGCACGACCCCTATGCCCCGACGGACCCGGCCGCCGCTGCCGGTGCTCCTGCCGGTGCTCCCGCCGCAGATGGTGGCGACAGCCACGACCGCCCCGGCCAGGCCCCGCTCGATGGCCCGCGCCGCGGCCAGTTCCCCGACCTCCCGGATGGCCGCCCGCAGTACGGCATCCGTGTCGACACCCCGAGCCAGCCCGAGCCTGCGGACCCCAACGCCCCAGTGGAACCCCACGGGGCTTCCGATGCGGCGGAGAAGCAGGAAAAGTAGCCCGCAGCTTTTCAGCCGATGAAGCACGACGGCGGATCCCTCGCCTTGACTTTGTCCTTTAAAGTTCCGGTGGTCTCCAAATATGCCGCCGCTGCCGCGTCTTGCCGCCGTTCCGGTTGCTGCGCCCGTCTTGGTTGTTGCCACCGTCGTCATCGGCCCCAGATTTGACGGGGCCCTGCGTGCTGATCTGCGGAGTGGGCAGTGACCGGCCTCAACGAGATCATTCATGCCCCCAACCGCCTCCGGATCTGCGCCTTTCTCAGCACCATTGACCATGCGGAGTTTGGCACCATCCGGGACATGCTCGGCGTTGCCGACTCCGTGGCCAGCAAACAGCTGAAGGTCCTTGAGGATGCCGGCTACGTGAAGCTGAGCAAGCCGACAGGCAAGGGCAGGGTCAAGACGTGGGCGGCGCTGACGACACAAGGCAAGGGAGCCTACGAGGAACACGTCGCGGCACTCAAGGCGCTCATCGCAGGGCAGCCAAGTCCCGCCGTCGGACATTAAGGAACTGCACCAAAAAATCGAGTTTGCACTTATTGGACGAAAAACCGCAAAAATACGGTGAATCGGTCCAACAAGTGCAAACTCGAAATGGAGCGGGACAGGCGCAGGGGCTAGGCGGAGAGGCCGGCCATCCAGGCTTCGACGTCCTCCGGCTTGCGGGGGAGTGCGGAGCTGAGGTTTACGGGGCCGTTGGCCGTGATGAGGATGTCGTCCTCAATGCGCACGCCGTTGCCGCGGTACTCGGCCGGGATGGCCAGGTCCTCGTCCTTGAAGTACAGGCCGGGCTCGATCGTGAAGACCATGCCCTCGGTGATGACGCCGTCGAGGTAGAGCTCGGCGCGGGCCTGGGCGCAGTCGTGCACGTCCAGACCGAGGTGGTGGCTGGTGCCGTGCGGCATCCAGCGGCGGTGCTGCTGACCCTCGGGGGAAAGCGCTTCGGCGGCCGTCACCGGCAGCAGGCCCCACGCGGCCAGTCGGTCCACGAGCACCTCCATGGCGGCCGTGTGCACCTCGCGGAACTTGCGCCCCGGAACGGCGACGGCGAACGCTGCGTCGGCGGCGTCCAGCACGGCCTGGTAGATCTTGCGCTGAACATCCGAGTACGTGCCATTGACGGGCAGCGTGCGGGTAATGTCCGCGGTGTAGAGGGAGTCAGCCTCGACGCCGGCGTCAACAAGAAGCATTTGGCCCTCGTTGACGGTGCCGCTGTTGCGGTTCCAGTGCAGCACCGTGGCGTTGTTTCCACCGGCGGCAATGGTGTCGTAGCCAAGCTCGTTGCCGTCTTCCCGCGCACGGGCAAAGAACGCGCCTTCCACAACACGTTCGCCGCGCTGGTGGGCCACCGCACGCGGCAGGGCCTTCACGATGTCCTCAAAACCGCTGATGGTTGCGGCGACGGCAACCTTCATCTGCTCAATTTCCCAGTCGTCCTTGAGCAGGCGCAGCTCGGAGGCCGCCTCGGCCAGCCTGCCGTCAAGATCGTCCAGGGCGCCAAAATCAATGGCGTCGGGGTTCTTGGCCGTGTTGTAGCGGGCCGTATCCACCAGCGCGTCGATGTTCTCGTCAACCTTGCGCACCAGGCGGATGGAAACGCCGCCGACGGAGGTCTCCCCAACGTTCTTGGTGATGGCGACCTCAAGCTCGGTAACGTCGGCGGTGGGCAGGCCCAGCTGGGCCTGGAACTCGGCCAGCGTGGGGCGGCGGCCGATCCAAAATTCACCGCTGCGGGCATCAGCGTAAAACGCCTTCGTGTCCCGGCCGGCCATGGGACGGAAGTAAAGGGTGGCGCGGTGATGGCCGCCGTCGTCCCCTTCACCCTCGGCCACCGGATCCAGGACCAGCACGGCGTCGGGCTCGTGGTCAACGCCCAAGCCGGTCAGGTGGGCAAAGGCCGAATGCGGGCGGAAGCGGTAGTCGCAGTCGTTGGAACGGACCTTCAGCGGGCCTGCAGGGATCACCAGGCGCTCGGTCTTGAACTGCTCGGAAATCGCACGACGGCGGCGGGCGGCATGGTCTGCCACCTCGGCCCGGGCGGGAAGTTCAGCGGACGAAGGCTCCCAATTGGCTGCCATGAAGGTCCGGAAAGCGTCAGAGTCGGGGCGTTGGGAACGATTGTTCACTCGCTCCTCGAGGGGCTGCTCACTTGTAGGGTCGGGGTGCTCGGAGGATTGCTCAGTCTGGTTCACACCTTAAGTCTCCCACCGCTTGCGCCTTGGGACAAAGGGCGGCCGTGGAACCCGGTGCCCGCGCTGCGTGCGGCGCAGCGGCCATTGGGCAGGATGCGACGTAGGCTGAGATCGTGAGGATTGATTTGCACGCGCATTCAAATGTTTCCGACGGCACCCAGACACCCGCCGCGCTTATTGCGGCCGCGGCTCTGGCCCGCCTTGATGTCGTGGCGTTGACCGACCACGATTCCACCGACGGCTGGGCTGAGGCGCTGGCCGCTGCCCGGGAGCTCGGTGTGGGGCTCATTCCGGGGATGGAAATCTCCTGCAAAACCTCCCAGGGCGTCAGCGTGCACCTGCTGTGTTACCTTCACGACCCGGGCAATGTGAAGCTGCTCGAGGAGATCACCAAGGCCAAGGACGCCCGCCTGACCCGCGCTGAACGCATGGTTGAACGCCTCGCCGAAGACTATCCGCTGAACTGGGGCGACGTGAGCGCCCACGTGGCACCCGGGGCCACGATTGGCCGCCCGCACATTGCCGACGCCATGGTTGCCGCGGGCATCGTGGCGGACAGGAGCGAGGCCTTCGCCAACATCCTCACCTCGCATTCACGCTATTTTGTCAGTCATTACGCCCCGGACCCGGTGCTCGCCGTGGAACTTGTCCGCGCAGCCGGCGGCGTTCCTGTCTTTGCGCACCCGATGGCCTCGGCCCGGGGCAGGGTGGCGCCCCCGGATGTCTTCCATGACATGATCGACGCCGGCCTCCTGGGTCTGGAGGTCGACCACCGGGACAATCCCGCCGAAGGCCGGGCATGGCTGCGAGGGCTGGCCCGGGACCGGGGACTGCTCGTGACCGGGTCCTCCGACTACCACGGGGCAGGGAAACCGAATCTTCTCGGGGAGAATCTCACCGAACCCGCAGCCTTGGAACGCATCATGGAGCAGGCCTCCGGAACCGCCGCGTACCTGCCGTAGGGAACCGCCGGCGGGCCCCCGTCGGGCACTGCAGGTATCCGCCGAAGCGCCCTCGGTGCACCATCGTTATCGCTGGCTGCAAGTAACATCCAACAAAGTGCATACAGCGGCTGTTACAGTGGATCCCGTCGACTGGTTCGAAAGGGCAACCAAACCTGCCCGCGAACCGTAGTATTCCCGTTGCCGGCTGAACGTCAGCCGATGAATTACCGGTAGTGAATGATCGCCTTGTACGCGATTCACTTTGGGCCGCCCGCGCAGAAAAATCTGCTTGCCCTGGCGGCTGGTCCCGGGCGGGGAAGTGCGCCCGCTATGTCCCTCACCGGATTGCTGCATGCACGCCCTTTTGGGCGGCTTCTTGGGCGGCGCACGCTGATTTTGGCGGGATGCCGGTGAATTCCGTCCTAGCGAGAGGACAAGTATGGTGCCGGATGGCGCAGGACTCCACCAACTGGGGGGTTGGACAGTAATTGGCCTATTAGTGGTGTTTTACGGCGGTACGCTGCTGATGACACTCTTCATTGGCCGCAAGAATGAGAACGCCGACGGCTACATGACAGCCGGCAACAAGGTTGGCTTTGGCATCTCCGCGGGAAGCATGACGGCGACGTGGATTTGGGCGTCGTCGATGTACGCCTCGGCCACGTCCGGCTACACCTACGGGATTTCCGGGCCGATCCACTACGGCTTGTGGGGCGCGTTGATGATTTTGTTCATCTACCCGTTCGGCAAGCGCATCCGCGCCGTCGCACCCAAGGCCCACACACTGGCCGAGGTCATGTACGCCCGACACGGAAAATCCAGCCAGCTCATGCTTGCCGGCTCCAACATTGTTGGCTCGATGATCAGCATCACCTCAAACTTCATCGCCGGCGGTGCCTTGATTGCGCTGCTGTCCCCGTTCAATTTCACCCAGGGCATCCTGTTCATCGGCGGCGGCATCCTGCTGTACTCGCTGTGGTCGGGCTTCCGGGCCTCGGTGCTGACTGACGCAGCGCAGGTGTTTGCCATGCTTGGCGCCGTGGTGATCATCATTCCGGTGGTGTTCTTTGCCGCCGGCGGCCCCGACATGTTTGTCTCGGGCGCAGCAAATCTGACCCCGCAACAGTCCAACTTCTTCTCCTCCGAAGCGTTCCTGAACCAGGGCGCCCCGTACATTGCGGCAGTTCTGGCCTACGCCATCGGCAACCAGACCATCGCCCAGCGGTTGTTTGCCGTGCGCGAGGACTTGATCAAGAAGACGTTCGTCACCGCCACTATCGGCTACGGGGCCACGATCATCGGCATCGGCATGTTGGGTGTCATTGCACTCTATGCGGGCGTGGCCCCGTTGGGTGGCGACACGAACAACTTGATCCCGCAGATGGCGGCAACCTATTTGAGCCCCGTGCTGCTGGGCATCTTCCTGATCATGATTGTGGGCGCACTGTCATCCACCGCGGACTCGGACCTCTCCGCCATGTCCTCCATCATGATGGCGGACGTCTATGGCCAGAACATTGCCAAGGAGGGCAAGGCAAACCCCAAGACGATGCTGTTCATCGGCCGCATCACCATGGTCGTGGCCACCGGCGCCGGGCTGTACTTTGCCAGCGGCAAGTTGAACATCCTTGACCTGCTGGTCTTTGTCGGAGCCCTGTGGGGTGCCCTCGTGTTCCCTGTCATCGCAAGCTTCTACTGGCAAAAAGTCACCAACAAGGCGTTCACCGTCTCGGTCCTGGTGGCCCTGGCGTGTTTCCTGCCGGTCCGCTTCGAATGGCTGCCCCTCGAAGGATTCACCGGCATTGTGGTCGACATCGTTTCCGTGATTGGCGTTGGCGTGGTGCTGGGCCTGATGGCGTTTGGCTTCTTCGGCCTGAAGACGGCCAAGATCGTTGCCGCCGTTGCCATGGTCGCAGTGGCCCCGTTCGCCATCGGCTTCCTGCACAATTACGCAGTGCTCTCCGGCTCGCTCGTTGCCTACGCGATCAGCACCCTCGTGTGCTATTTCATGTGCTTCCGCAACAATGCAACCTTTGATTTCGACACTATCAAGGAACGCATCGGCGACTTCGACAACCGGGAGGAAGCCAATCACGGCGCTCCCGACGCACTCCTCGACAAGAAAGCATAGGCATCACCCATGAGCGTATTTTTGCTGACCCTTTATGTTCTGGTCTGGCCCATCATCGTTGCCGGCGTGCTGTACGTGCTCGGCAAGGCATTCCTGCAGGAGATCCTGGATGCCAGGCGCGAGGGCAGGCCGCTGATCTAGCCGCCCCTTAAAACCAACTAACCCGCAGAAGTGGCTGCTAATTCAACCTAAATCAGTTGATGTAGCGACCACTTCTGCGGGTTAGTTGTTTAAGGCGGGGGTTACGAGTCGGTTGCGGGATTGGCAACCACTTCACCGTTGCGGCGGCGGGTGCGGGTGCGGCGCGGGGACTTGGCCTCGGCGGCTCCGGCCACTGCCGGCGCGGCGCTGTCGGAGGAGGTCCGACGGCGGTTCCGGCCGCCGTCGCGCTTCTCACCGGCACTGTTCTCACCGGCGCTGTTCTCGCCGGTGCTGCTTCCCCTGGTGTTGCTGTCGCTGGAGTTGCTGTCGCCGCGGCTCTCGTTGCGGCGCTTCTCACCGTGGCGGGCGCCGGAGCGGTTGCCGCCCCGGTTTCCACCCCGGTCGCCGTCACGACCGCCTTCACGACCCGCGTCCCGGCCGCCGGATTTGGGGGCGTTGCGCTTGCCGGTCTCGCCCAAATCCTCCAGAACCTCGGCGTTGATGCCTTCGTGGGTGCGCTTGTTGCGCGGCAGGCGGCCCTTGGTGCCCTCGGGGATGTCAAGGTCGGTGTAAAGGTGCGGGGAGGACGAGTACGTCTCAACGGGCTCGGGAACGCTCAGGCCCAGGGCCTTGTTGATCAGCGCCCAGCGCGGCATGTCGTCCCAGTCGACGAACGTGACGGCCGTGCCCTTGTTGCCGGCGCGGCCGGTGCGGCCAACGCGGTGCAGGTAGATCTTTTCGTCTTCAACGCACTGGTAGTTCACCACGTGGGTGACGTCGTCGACGTCGATGCCGCGGGCTGCCACGTCGGTGGCGACGAGGACGTCCACCTTGTTGTTGCGGAAGGCACGAAGCGCCTGCTCGCGGGCGCCTTGGCCCAGGTCGCCGTGGATTGCGGCTGCGGCAAATCCGCGGTCGACGAGTTCCTCGGCCACCTTGGCTGCGGTGCGCTTGGTCTTCGTGAAGATGATGGAGCGGCCGCGGCCGTTGGCCTGCAGGATCCGTGCCAGCACCTCGATCTTGTCGAGGTTGTGGGCGCGGTAGATCAGCTGGCGGATGTCGCGCTTGGTCAGGCCCTCGTCATCGGGGTCGGCGGCGCGGATGTGCGTGGGCTGGGTCATGTAGCGGCGTGCCATGGCCACAACGGGGCCGGGCATGGTGGCCGAGAACAGCATTGTCTGGCGCACGGCCGGGGTGCCTGAAATCAACGTCTCAACATCGGGCAGGAAGCCCAGGTCGAGCATTTCGTCCGCCTCATCGAGGATCACGATGCGCACGTGCTTGACGTTCAGATGGCGCTGCTTGAGCAGGTCAATCAAACGGCCGGGGGTGCCGACGATCAGTTCAACACCCTTTTGCAGGGCGTCGATCTGGGGTTCGTAGGCGCGGCCGCCGTAAATGGTGGCGACACGGATGCCGCGGTGCTTGGACGCTGTGGTGAGGTCGCCGGCAACCTGCACGGCGAGTTCGCGTGTGGGCACGATGATCATGGCCTGCGGGGCGCCGGGGGTGTCCAGCTTGTCAAAGCCTTCATCCTTGGGGGCGACAATGCGGTTCAGGGCGGGGATGCCGAAGCCGAGCGTCTTGCCCGTTCCGGTCTTGGCCTGGCCGATGATGTCGTGGCCGGTCAGTGCGATCGGCAGCGTCATGGCCTGGATGGGGAAGGGGTGCAGGATGCCGGCTTCCGTCAGCGAGGAAACGATCTCGTGATGCACGCCAAAGCTGGCGAACGTTTCCTTCTCTTCCTGGCGGGGCGGCTCGTTGCTGCTCAGGGTGCCGTCAATTTCAACGTTTTCGTTGCTGTCTTCTGCTTGCAGCAGGGAGTCTGTTTCGATGCTCAAATGCTTACCGTTCAATTCGTCTATACAAGGTGCCGTCTGCCGGGCTCAACGCGGGCACTGCCAAGAGGCCTCACGGAACCGCAGGACGGCGGCACAATCTTAGGGAAGCCGATCGCGGGCTAACAAAAACGTGCCCTCCCGCCGTCAGAACGACGGCTGCGGGAGGAACTGATAAGACGCGCGCAGGGGCGGGTTTGTTGAATTAAAAACTATCAATCAACGACCGGGCATCCATGTCTACATCATTAGTCTAGCTGCACGCCCCCACAATCCTGCTGCGCGCGGCCATTTCGGCGGTGTGGTGCGGCGTTGGCCGCAACGGTGCCAGCCACCCGCGGCAGCCAACCGTGCCATCACATGTCCGCTGCCGAGGGGGAATTCGCGGCCGCGGGGGAGGACGGCACAAACGTCACGGTGCGTTTGGCGATGTCGGCCGCCGTCAGCTTCACACGCACCACCGTGCCCGGTTCAAGGTCGCCTTCGCAATACGCCGTCACCGCGGGAACCATGATTTGAATGAAGCTGCGGGCGGCGGCATTTTTGGAATTGTGTCCGTTCTTCTTCGGTCCGGAAAGCACGACGGCGTCAAACTCGCCTCCCAGCTGGTGGCTCAACAGCGCGGCCTCGACCGTGTCGATGGCCGCCCTGTCGACCTTGTTGGCCAGCTGGTTGGAGGCTGCCATGATGTCAGGCAGCTCCTCCAGCGCCGCAATGGCCCAGGCCGGAACTTCCTCCTCGGCGCACAGTGCGGCACAAATGGCCAGCACGAACCTGTCAACGAGCCGGCGCAGCGGCGCCGTCGTATGGGCATAGGGTGCCGCCACGGCGGCTTGGAGCACCTGGTCGGGGACAACGCCGTTGAACGGGGTGTAGCCGGCGCCCCGGAACAAGGTGGTGGCGGCGTGCATCAAGGCCAAATGTTTCGGGTCGGCCGTGTCAAGGGTGCGCAGGTACTCGCCGTAGTCCACGTCGGTGGTCCACGGCCGGCCCAGCGCGACAGTTTGCCGGCGGTAGGCGGCAACAGCCTCGTCATCGGGGGCCGGCATGGTGCGCAGAATGCCGACCTTGCCCTCGAGCATGACCTGGGCGGCGGCCATCCCCGTCAGGAGGGAGATTTGGGCATTCCAGTCTTCAATCGGCAGGTTCGGCCTGAAGTCCAGCACGTAGCGGCCATCGACGAATTCGACCTCCTGGGCCGGCACGTTCAGGCTGGCCCCGCCGCGGGCGCGCTCCAGCTCGATGCGCTTCGTCCCAATCTCAGCCAACAGCGCCAAGGTGCCGGCGTAGGCGGCAGGTGTGTTCCCGGCGTCGTACATCCCCTGGGCCTCTTCGTAGCCGAGCTTGGCGATGCTTTGCACCGTGGCGCGGCGGACGGTGCAGCTGACCTGGGAACCGTCGGCGGCCAGGTGGATTTCCCAGACGTAGGCGGAACGGGGGTCGTCGGCGAAGAGGCTCGCAGCGCCCTCGCTCAGCGGGACCGGGTGCAGGGGAATGCGCTGGCCGGGCGTGTAGATCGTCTGGCCGCGGCGGCGCGTTTCGGCATCAAGGGGGCCGCCGGCCGGGACAAAGGACGGCACATCGGCGATGGCGTAATGGACCACATAGCCGTCGCCGCTGCGCTCAAGGTGCATGGCCTGGTCCAGGTCCTGCGAGGTGGGTGGGTCGATGGTGATGAACGGCAGGGCGGTGAGGTCCGGGGCGGGAAGCTCGTGGCCGGCAATGACGGCATCCACCTCCGCCAGGACGTCGGGGGCGAAACCGTCGGGCAGCTTGAACTCGTCGCCCAGGGCGGCCAGGGCTTGGGCAAGGGACTGTTGGGCGGCACTTCGTCTGACGCCAATGTGAGAGTAGGGCACGGTTTCAGCGTAAACGATTCCCCGGCGGGAACAAGGGCGGCGCGGCACACACTACGCTTGGGCACATGAGTATTTCAGCTTCCGGCGCCGATGATTCCGTTTCTGCAGGAGAATTAAGCGCCCGCTACGACAACTTTGTCGTGGACCTGCTGGGGAGCATCGCCTACGGGGAACTCTCCGCATTCGAACGCCTGGCCACCGACGCACGGCACTCGCCCTCCCTCGGTGACAGGGCGGTGCTGGGGAAAATGGCGGTGACCGAGTTTGGCCATTACGAGGCCATGTGCGCCCGGCTCAACGCCATGGGCATGGACCCGGAGCTGGCGATGGCGCCGTACCAGCGCATGGTCGACGCCTTCCACGAACGCACCCGGCCCGCCGACTGGCACGAGTCCTTAATGAAGGCGTACGTGGTGGAGGCGATCACCGAGGAGTTTTACACCGCCATCGCCGAACACCTGGACGGGCCCACCCGCGAGGCGATTGCCCAGGTGCGCACAAGCGATGAGCAGACCGCCACGCTGGTGGCACTGCTGAAGAAGATGCTGGCGGAGGACCCGCGGCTCTCCTCGAGACTGGCGCTGTGGGGGCGGCGGATGGTGGGGGAGGCCTTGACCCAGGTGCAGCGCATTGGCGCCCGCCACAGCTTCCTGGTTGGGCTGCGGCCGGACGCCACCCAGGAACAAGCCGCTGCCGAGGTTTCGGCCATTCTCAGCGCGCTGACCCGCAACCACTCCAAACGGATGAGCAAGCTGGGGCTGACGGCCTAGCTTTTCCGGCGCTGGCTGGCGGAGTGGGCTGGTGGGTGCATCCTTGACGGCATCAACGCCCGCGCACATCCCGGGCGATGCGTGCCACTGTCGCCTCGACGTCCTCGGCTGCCGTGATCCGCTGCTCCGCGATTCCGTGCAGCGGATCCCAGCCGTGATACCAGCCGCGCATCTGTTTTTCGCCGAAGTCGGCCTGCTTTTGGGTGCGGGTGGCGTGGCGGCGCAGGGTCTCCTCAAGGGTGAGGTCGTAGGCGTAAAAATGGCTGGCGCCGTCATGCCCCGCCTGCAGCCGCTGGAATGATTCGCTGTATTTACTGGCATTGAACATGCCGTCCGCAATGACCGTTCTGCCGTGCCGCAGTGCCAGGGCTGCCGATTGTTCAATCAAGGCCGCGGCGAGCGGGGAGTAGTTTCCCGTTTCACCTAAAATGGTCCGGCGGAAATTGTCCTGCTCGATCCACACACCGGAAAATTCCTTTTGCAGGGCGCGCGCCACGGTGCTCTTGCCGGAGCCGGAATTGCCACGCACCACAATGAGCAGGGACATGCTTCCATCCAAGCACGTTCCACCCGGCCGCGGCCGGCTGGAAGCCACAGGGGGCCGCCGGCCGGGAACCATGCCCCCAGGCGGCCGGGCATCAGTCCTCGGTGTCGCGCTTGAACACCAGCATCAGGGCCCGCATCCCCAGCACAAAGCCGCCAAAAAGCAGCGCGAAGCCAAAGAAGCTGTACAGGTGGATTTCCCCTGCCAGCATCGGTCCCTCATTGCTGGTGATGAGCACGATGGCGCCAAGCACTGCCGAACCGGCCAGGACTGCCACAATGAGCTGTTGAAACAGCCCCGTGAGGAAGCGGCGGTCGGAAGCATGGCCCAATACCCGCACGTTCATGGAGAAACGGCCCTGCTCCAGGTCCTCGCTGATCTTGTTGATGCGGCGCGGCAGCCTGTCGATCAGCGGCAGCAGCGACATCATGCGGTGTTCAAGTTCGTCCTTGACATTGCCGAGCTTCAGCTTCCCGCCCATGAGCCGTGTCCCCTCGGTGCGCGCGGCGGCCACCAGATCCACGTCCGGGTCGATGACCAGCAGTGTCCCCTCGACGGCGGCCAGGGCCCGGAACGCTGCACCAATCTGGGCCGGCACGGCGAACTTGTGGGCGATGACCAGGGCAAACAAGTCACCAAACATCTTCTGGCTGCCGCCCGGCCCGAAGCCTGTCCGGAAGCGGGTGAGCAACTGCCCGAGGGCGCGCTCCAAGGCGCGTTCGTCCAGCTTCTCCGGGCGGTCCAGCAGTTCGATGAGGGCGTCCGTCGCGCCGGCTGCGTCGTTTTTGTCGATGGCATACAACATCATGCCCAGGGCCGTCTGCGTCGCGGGGTCGAGCCTGCCCACGGCACCAAAATCCAGCAAACCCAGCGTCCCCTCGGGGGTGATGAAGATGTTGCCCGCGTGCAGGTCCGCGTGGAAGACGCCGTCGGAAATAATTTGTTCGAGCGTGGCGCCCAGCAGGGTTTCCGCCAGTGCGGCGCGCTCGCCGGCCGACAAGGATGTCAGCAGGGCACCGGCGGAGCTGACAGGCCGCCCGGGCAGCGTGTCCATGACAAGGAGCCGTTCGCCGGAAAGCTCCGGGTAGGCGTGCGGAACCGCGACGGCGTACGCGCCCGACCGGGCCAGGGAACGCTCAATGCTGCGCATGTTGTCCAGCTCGATCCGGTAGTCCAGCTCTTCCTCCAGCGAGTCGGCAAAGCCGCGGGCCAGGGCATGCACGCCCAACGACTTTCCCCACGGTGTTGTCTTGTTGAGCCAGCGGGCCAGCCGCAGGATGATGTCCATGTCCAGTGCGACCTGGCCCAGGGCCCCGGGACGCTGGATCTTGAGCACCACTTCGGTCCCGTCCAGCAAGGTGGCCTGGTGGACCTGCGCCACGGAGGCGGCAGCCAACGGGACCGGGTTGACGTGGCTGAAAACTTCTTCCAGCGGCCGGCCAAGGCGTTCCAGCAGGGCCCTCTCAATGGCCTCCCACGGTTCGGGGGAGGCATGGCTCTGCAGGGATTCCAGCTCGCGGATGTACGTTTCCGGCAGCAGGTCCCGGCGGGTGGAGAGCATCTGGCCCAGCTTGATGAACGTGACGCCGGCTTCGTTCAGCGCATTGCGCAGGGCCTTGGCGGTCTTGGCGTCCTGGCCGAACCCGTCGTCCTGGCCAAATCCGCGCAGCCGTGAACCCAGACCGTGGCGCACCGCGATGGAGGTGACGTCGGCATAGCGCCGGGTACGCCGCCGTCGTGCCTTCCAACCGGTGAAAACCTGGCTGAAACCGGGCAGGGAACCGGTGGGGAAGGCAGCCTCGATGAACACCAGGGCGCCGACGCCGAGGGCAAAAATCCAGCCGACGGCCAGAATGAGGAACAGCACAGCGACGGTGGGTGCCACATTCAAGCCGCCCGGGTTTTGGCCGGTTGCGGCACGAAACAAGTACTGGACGGTCAGGCCCATGGCGGCACTCATGACGAAGCCGACGGTGATGGAGCGCGGCCAGCCGATCGGCACCCCCACCACGCGCCGGACCACGGTTGCCGCCAGCCACGACTGCAGGGCCAGGAACAGCAACCCGGCAATCGTCAGCAGCACTATCCCCACCACGTCAAGGACGGCCATCAGGAGCCGCCCTTGCTGACACCGATTCTGACAACGACCACTTCGACTCCCGGATTGCGACGGTTTGTGTCTTCACTGTATCCGCGACGGCCGGCTTCCCGCAGCAGGGAAGCCGCCCATGCCGCCCATGGCGGCGAAGGGCGCCGGCAGCCGCTGCGTCCAGCCTTCCGCCGTCCCGTCTCACTCACGTGCGGCCCATCGGCCGTTACGCTGGGGCGGTGGGAATGAGAAGCACGACGTCGGCCGGCAGCAGCTCCTTCAGCCGACCCCTGGCGCTTTTGGTCGCCGGCACCTATTTCATGGAGATCCTGGACGGCACCATCATTGCCACGGCCGCCGCCGGCATCGCCGGGGACCTGCATGTGCGCCCTGTGGACATCAACCTGGCCATGACGTCGTACCTGATCACCCTGGCGGTGGGCATTCCCATCAGCGGCTGGCTGGCCGAACGCTTTGGCGCCCGCCGCGTGTTCACGGCAGCCATCGGCATTTTCACGGTGGCCTCGCTGCTGTGTGCGCTCAGCCCCAACCTGGCATTCCTTTGCGGGGCCCGGATGCTGCAAGGCCTTGGCGGGGCCATGATGGTCCCTGTCGGCCGGTTGGTGGTGCTGCGTGACGCGGACCGGAAAGAGTTCCTGGAAGCCATCGCCTACCTGACCTGGCCCGCTCTCATTGCTCCCGTGCTTGCCCCGGTGCTGGGCGGGCTGCTTGTCACGTATGCCAGCTGGCACTGGATTTTTCTCATCAACGTCCCGCTGGGCATCATTGCCTTCGCCGTGGCGCTGAGGGTTGTTCCCGACATCCGCGCCCGGAAGGTCCCGCCACCGGACTGGACCGGATTTGTGCTGTGTGGGACGGCCCTGGCCGCGGTGGTGATTGGCATGGAACTGGTGGGTTCGGCACCCACGCCCTGGGCCGCCGTCGTCCTGTGGCTGCTGCTGGCGACGGTGACCGGGGCGGCTGCGCTGTGGTGGTTCAAGCGCTCGAGGCACCCGCTGCTGGACCTGCGGGCGCTGCGCATCCACACCTTCCGGGTTGGCAACGGGGGCGGGGCAATGTACCGGCTCATCATCAACGCAGTGCCCTTTCTGTTGCCGTTGATGTTCATGCTCGGCTTCGGTTGGAGCGCTTTTGAGGCGGGGCTGATGACCATGGCGGTGTTTGCCGGCAATGTGCTCATCAAGCCGGCCACGTCGCCGCTGATCCGGCGTTTTGGCTTCCGCACCGTGCTGCTGCTGAGCAATGGTGGCGGCGCCGTGGCGCTGGTGGCCTGTGCATTTCTGAACCCCGGCACTCCGCTGGTGGTCATGGCCGTCGTGCTGTTTGTCAGCGGCGTGCTGCGCTCGATCGGTTTCAGCGCCTACAACACGCTGCAGTTTGTGGACGTTCCCAAGGCCCGCATGGCCGGTGCCAATACGCTGTCATCCACGATCGCCCAGATTGCCACCGGGTTGGGCGTTGCCGTGGGGGCCTTGATTTTGCGTGCCGCCCAGTCGCTGCTGGCCCCGGACGTGGCGCCGGTGGCCGGGTACCAGTGGACGTTTGCGGTGCTGGCGGCCATCATGCTGTATCCGGTGGTTGAGGCGCTGCTCATGAACCGGACGGCCGGGGACCTGGTCCGCGCGAAGTAGCGCCGGGCAGCAGGGCCGCCGCGGCCACGGCGGCGCATGCTGCCAGCACTGCCAGGACACCGGCCATGGCGGTCCAGCCAAACTGCTGGAACACCAGGCCCGAACTCCACCCGACAACGCTGGAACCGGCGTAGTAGCTGAGGTTGTACAACGAGGAGGCTTGGGCCCTGCCAGTGCTGGCCAAGGCGCCGGTCCAGCCCGAAGCGATGCTGTGGGCCCCAAAGAAGCCGGCCGTGAACAGCACCAGCCCGGCCAGAATAACCGCTACCGGGCCAGCCAGCGTCAGGGCCAGGCCGGCAACCATGACAGCCGTGGAGGCCAACAGCACGGTGCGCCGGCCCCAGCGGCCCGCCAACCCGGCCACCGACCGCGAGGACACGGTGCCGGCAAGATACGCCAGAAACAGCAACGCGACGGCCGACGCCGGAAACAGATATGGCGGAGCCTCCAAACGAAAGCCCAGATAGTTGTAAACACTGACAAAGGCACCCATCAGCAGGAATGCCTGGGCGTACAGGGCGAGCAGGGAGGTGTTGCGCAATGGCGGGAGCAGCTTTCCCAGGACCGCGCCAAAGCCTTCCGTTCGCGCCGGCACAAAGCCCCGCGGCCGCGGGGCCAGCAGAAGGAAGCCGGCGGCCGCGGCGGCAGCGCACAGCGAGACCGCAAGCGTGCCCATGCGCCAGCCGGCCAGGTCCGCCACGGGGCCGGCCAGCAGCCGGCCGAAGAGCCCGCCCAGCGTGGTGCCGGCCACGTAAGCGCCCGCCGCCGCAGCAGCGTTGCGCGGGCTGACCTCCTCCGACAGGTAGGCGATGGCCAAGGCCGGGATTCCACCCAGTGCTGCACCCTCCAGACCGCGCAACAGCAGCAGTATTTCAAAGTTTGGGGCTGCCGGGACCAGCAGCCCAAACACCGTTGCCAGGACAACAGCCAACCCCATGGTGCGCACCCGGCCCCAACGGTCAGCGGCAAAGGACCATGGCAAAACAGCGACAGCCAGCCCAACCGCGGCAACGGAAACCGTCAGCGACGCCTGCGCGGCCGTGACCTCCAACTCACGCGACACCAGCGGCAGCAGGCCCTGCAGTGAATACAACTGTGCAAACGTTGCCACCCCGGCACAGGCCAGTGCGGCCAGCACCCGGCGGTAGCCGGGACTACCCTTCAGATGCCCCGCCCACGGCTTGCCCGGGGGCAGCGGTGCTCCGGCTGCAAGATCCATCTTAAACACTGTCCACTTCAATCAACACTGTCCACTTCAATCCCAGATTGCCTTGACGAGCAGTTTGGCCCGGCCACGTCTTTAACCGTAGGGCGCACGGAACAATGCGTCTAATGCATTGAAAATCACTTATTTATCCATATTTGGATGATTTAGGAACCGCGCCCGTGGTTCCATGAAGCATGGACAATGACAACCAAGACCTGGCAAAACTGTTGCCGGTCCTTCCCATCCTCGTGGAGCTCGGGGCCAGCCGCCACGTAACTGCCACGGCCGAAGCCCTCGGGATCCCGCAGTCGACCGTGAGCCGGGCGCTGGCCAGGGCGGCGGAGGTGGTGGGCACACCCCTGGTGCTGCGCCAGGGGAGAGGAGTGGAATTGACGCCGGCCGCCCTCGCACTGATCCCCAAGGCTGCTGAGGCGCTGGACCGGATCCGCTCGGGCGTGGCCTTGGCGCGGCAGGAATCCGGGAAACAATTTGGCCGCATCCAGGTGGCTTTCCAGCATACTTTTGGCGAGGTGGCCCTGCCGATTTTGATCAGGGCGTTCACGCAGGAGCATCCGGGAGTCACCTTTGACCTGCAGCAGGGGAGCCGGGCCTTTTGCCTGGATCTGCTGACGAGCGGGTCTGCCGATCTCGCCCTGGTGGCCCCGCCTCCGGTGCCGAGCAGAACCATCGGGGCGGAGGTGCTGTATTCGGAGCCGTTGAAGTTGGTGGTGCCCGCCGGCCACGCGCTGGCTGGCTCGGACGGAATCAAGCTCGACGCCGTCCGGGACGAGCCATTTGTCATGCTCGAACCCGGATACGGCATGCATTCCATTGTTCAAGCACTGTGCAAGCGCGCCGGGTTCCGCCCCCGTGTGGCGTTTCAAGGCCAGGACCTGCACACCGTCCGGGGACTTGTTTCAGCGGGGCTGGGTCTTGCCGTGGCTCCACCGGAGAGAGCTGAAACCCGGACGTTGCCCACGGGCGGCCTGGGCTGGTGCGAGGTGGACATTATTTGGCCCAGTGCCCACCGGGACGTGGGCCTGGTCTGGCGGAACCGTTCCGATGGTTCCGCCCAGGCCGCACGGTTCAGGGACATGGTGCTGGCCGAGGGGCGGGAACTGTTGGCGGCAGCACAGTCATGATGCCCCGGACCGCACCCGATTTGGGGTTCGGCGCAATCCACGGTGGCCATGAATCCCACGCACTCCGCCACCCCGATGTTTTCCGCAGGGGATGTTCGACGGCGGGAGCGGGCCGCGCTTATTGGCCGGCCCCTGCTTCGCTGTCCAGGCGGCGCCGTGTGGTGGCTTGTTCCGTTGCGAGATCTTCCTTGAACTTCGCGTAGCGGGCCCGATGGCTGGGTGTCTTGCCAACGAGATACCAAACCACGCCAAGCGCAATGAACCACACGGGGGTCACCAGCAGGGCAATCAACGTATCCACCTGTGTGGTCAGGGCCCACAGGACAAAGGCGAAGAACGCGAAGACAACATAGACCATGGGGATGCCGCCGGGCATCTTGAACTTTGAGGATTCATGCAGTTCCGGGCGGCGCCGGCGGAAGGCGAGGTAGCTGGCCAGAATGATGGACCAGACAAAGACGAAGCAGACAGCGGCCACGGTGGTGACCATTTCAAAGGCCTTGCTGATGTCCTCGCCGACGTACAGCAACACGATGCTGGAGAGGAGCAAAACGCAGGAGAGAAACAACGCGTTGTTGGGAACCTTGCGCTTGGACAGCTTGGCAAACCTGAACGGGGCATCGCCCTCCTGTGCCAGGCCATAAACCATGCGGGAGGTGGAATAGATGCCGGAGTTGGCGGAGGACATTGCGGACGTGAGCACCACGAGATTGATGATGGTGGCGGCCGCTCCGAGTCCGGCCAGGGAGAACATGGCGATAAACGGGCTTTGGCCTGCGGTGAACTGTGTCCAGGGGATGACCGACATCAAGATGACCAGGGCGCCTACGTAGAACAGCAGGATTCGGATCGGGATGGAGTTGATGGCCTTGGGCAGGTTCTTTTCCGGATCCTTGGCCTCGGCGGCGGTGGTGCCCACCAGCTCGATGCCCACGAAGGCAAAAACGGCGATCTGGAATCCGGCGACAAAGCCCATGAATTCGTTGGGGAAGAGTCCGCCGTGGCTCCACAGGTTCGTGAAGCTTGCCGTTCCGGAGTCGGAGTGGAAACGGCTGAAGATCATGAACAAGCCCACGCCGATCAAGGCGACGATGGCAACGATCTTGATGAGGGAGAACCAGAATTCCGTTTCGCCAAACGCTTTCACGGTGGTCAGGTTCAGCACCAGCAGAATGCCGATGGTGACAACCCCGGGGATCCACAGGTCGATCCCCGGCAGGAGCACCTCCGAGTAGGCGGCGATGGCGATGACGTCGGCGATGCCCGTAATGACCCAGCAAAACCAGTACGTCCAGCCGGTAAAGAAGCCGGCCCAGGGGCCCAGCAGGTCGGCGGCGAAGTCGCTGAACGATTTGTAATGGAGGTTGCTCAGCAGCAGTTCGCCCATGGCCCGCATGACAAAGAACAACATGAAACCGATGATCATGTACACAAAAATCACCGAGGGGCCGGCGGCGGAGATGGTCTTGCCGGAGCCCATGAACAGGCCGGTTCCGATGGCCCCGCCAATGGCGATGAGCTGAATGTGGCGGTTGCTCAGTTGTCGTTCAAGCTGGGGCGGAGCGTCCGGGGCGGGCGTGGTCTGGCGAATGGTCAAGGGAGGTCCTTCGTTCAGGTGGCGGAGTGCACCACGAAGATTTTTTCCTCCCCACTCTGTCTGGGACCTGAGAGTTTCCGCGTGGCTTGAAAACAAGTCAACGCTTGCACCGTCGGTGAGCCCGGTCGCCCGGACTGCTTTCCAGAGTTGCCTCGCCACGGCGGTACATGTGCCTGAGAGATTCCCGGGGAGGGTTTGCTCCTTCGGCGCCTGCTTTATGTACCGGCAGGTCTCTCCCGCCGCGGATCATAGGCACTTCAATATGCTGGTGATGCGAATCACAGATTAGCGCGTGGAATGCTTCAGCGCAAAATGGGGCCACGACGGCCCCCGCACCGCCCACCACCGACAGCCCCGGCGAGGGGAGTTGGGGCCCGACCGCGGCCGCACAAGGTTTGGCCCGGCGGAAGCCATCGTGTAATGTGACCTGCGAATCACCCCACATTTTAATATGCCTTTCGAACCGTGGCGGGAGAGTCCTCCCAGCAATGTGGCGGCGCCGTAGGAGCAAATCCTCCCCAGGAATCTCTCAGGCCCCCGTACCGTCATGGCGAGGCAACTCTGGAAAGCAGCCCGGGCAACCGGGCTCACCGACGGTGCAAAGCGGACAACCATGCCGCGGAATCTCTCAGGTCCAAGACAGAGCGGGGAGGAACCCACCCGATGCCGAGTCCTGAAGGACCGGCCGTAGCTTGGAGTTCCCCATGACGATTCAATCCAGTCCGACAGTGTTTGCCGACCGCCACATTGGCGCCCGCGAGCAGTCCCACATCGAGACCATGCTCAAGGCCATCGGCTGCGACAGCGTCGACTCCCTCGTGGACACTGCCGTTCCCGATTCCATTCGTCAGGCCAAGCCCCTGGAGCTCCGCCCGGCACTGAGCGAAGTTGAGGTGCTGGCAGAACTCCGGGCGCTCGCCGCCAAGAACACGATGGCCGTGCAAATGATCGGCCAGGGCTACTACGACACCGTGACGCCGCCGGTGATTCTGCGCAACATCCTGGAAGCCCCCGCCTGGTACACCGCGTACACGCCCTACCAGCCCGAAATCTCCCAGGGCCGCCTCGAAGCCCTGCTGAATTTCCAAACCATGGTCAGCGACCTGACCGGCCTGCCCATCGCCAACGCGTCCCTGCTCGACGAAGCCACCGCCGTGGCCGAGGCCGTGCTGCTCATGCGCCGCGCCAACAAGTCCAAGCCAGCCGCCAACGGCAAGACGGTCCTCGACGCCGACCTGCTGCCGCAAACCATCGCCATTGTCACGGGCCGGGCGGAAGCGCTTGGCTTCGAGGTGGAAGTCGCCGATCTCTCCTTGGGCCTGCCCGACGGCGACATCAACGGCGTCGTCCTTCAGCAGCCCGGCGTTTCCGGACGCGTGTTCAACCACGCCCCGGTCATTGCCGCAGCCAAGGAACGCGGCGCGCTTGTCACCGTGGCGGCCGACCTGCTGGCCCTGACCTTGATCACCCCTCCCGGCGAGCAGGGCGCCGACATCGCCGTCGGCACCGCCCAGCGCCTCGGTGTCCCGCTGTTCTTCGGAGGACCGCACGCCGCCTACATGGCTGTGCGCGCGGGGCTGGAACGCTCACTGCCCGGCCGCATCGTGGGTGTCTCGAAGGACAACACCGGACTGCCGGCCTACCGCCTGGCCCTGCAAACCCGCGAGCAGCACATCCGCCGCGAGAAGGCCACCTCCAACATTTGCACGGCCCAGGCCCTGCTGGCCATCGTCGCCTCAATGTACGCCGTTTATCACGGTCCCTCCGGGCTGAAGGCCATCGCCGAAACCATCCACGGCCACGCCCGCACCCTGGCAGCGGCGCTTCAGGCGTCCGGGGTCGAACTGGCACACACTTCGTTCTTCGACACCTTGACCGTGCGCGTGCCCGGCCGGGCCGGCACCGTGATCGCATTGGCGGAGCGGGACGGCATCAACCTTCGTCCCATCGACGCAGACACTGTGGGCATGTCCGTCGATGAAACCACGACGGCGGACATCGTGGCCCGTGTTGCCGCCATCTTTGGTGCCGCACCGGCAGGTGACGGCGCTGACATTGGGGGCAGCGCCGACTTCGCCCTGCCGGCCGACACCGTGCGAAGCACGGACTTCCTGACGCATCCCGTGTTCAACACGCACCGCTCCGAGACACAGATGCTGCGCTACATCCGCCGCCTCAGCGACCGTGACCTGGCGCTTGACCGCACGATGATCCCGCTGGGCTCCTGCACCATGAAGCTCAACGCCACGGCCGAGATGGAAGCCATGTCCTGGCCCGGATTCGCCTCCATCCACCCCTTCGCCCCGGACTCCCAGACACAGGGCTGGCGGGAACTGATCGGCGGGCTGGAAGCGGACCTGTGTGAAATCACCGGCTACGACCAGGTGTCCATCCAGCCCAATGCCGGCTCCCAGGGCGAGCTCGCCGGCCTGCTGGCGATCCGCGGCTATCACCTCTCCCGCGGTGATGACCAGCGCACCATCTGCCTCATCCCGCAGTCGGCCCACGGCACGAACGCCGCCTCGGCAGTGCTGGCCGGCATGAAGGTTGTTGTCGTTGCCACGGCAACGGACGGCACCATCGACCACGCCGACCTGAGCGCCAAGATCGAAACCCACAAGGACCAGCTCTCGGCCATCATGATCACCTACCCGTCCACGCACGGTGTTTTCGACGCCGACGTCCGCGAGGTCTGCGACGCGGTCCACGCCGCCGGGGGACAGGTCTACGTTGACGGTGCGAACCTGAACGCACTGGTCGGCTTGGCACAGCCCGGCAAATTTGGCGGAGACGTCAGCCACCTGAACCTGCACAAGACCTTCTGCATCCCGCACGGTGGCGGCGGCCCCGGCGTCGGCCCCGTTGCGGCCAAGGCCCACCTGGCACCCTTCATGCCAGGCGACGCCAATGCGGTGTCGCAGGACGGGGCCGGCGTGCCGATCTCGGCCACCCGCTTTGGATCGGCAGGCGTGCTGCCCATCTCCTACGCCTATGTGAAGCTCATGGGCGGCAAAGGACTGACCCAGGCCACGAAGTCCGCGCTGCTGGCGGCGAACTACATCGCCGCCCAGCTCAACGAGCACTACCCGGTCCTGTACACGGGTGCCGGGGACCTCGTTGCCCACGAATGCATCCTTGACCTGCGCGAACTGACAGCCAGGACCGGGGTCACCGCCGAAGACGTGGCCAAGCGCTTGATCGACTACGGCTTCCACGCCCCCACCCTGTCCTTCCCGGTGGCCGGCACCCTCATGGTGGAGCCGACCGAATCCGAGGATTTGGGCGAAATCAACCGCTTCATCACCGCCATGATCAGCATCCGGGCCGAAATCGACCAGGTGGCCGACGGCGCCTTCACATTGCTGGACAGCCCGTTGCGCAACGCTCCGCACACGGCCGCCGCCGTTGTCGACTCGGCCTGGGACCGCGGCTACCCGCGCGAACAGGCGGTGTTCCCCTTGGACAGGCTGCGCCAGGACAAGTACTTCCCGCCCGTGGGTCGCATTGACGGTGCCGCAGGAGACCGCAACCTGGTCTGCTCCTGCCCTCCAATCGAAGCCTTCGAGGACAGTCCAGAAGACTTCGAGGACAGTGCAGCAGATTTCAAAGACAACTAGCCACCCCCACCGCAAAGGATTCCCCATGACTGAGAACCACACAGCCCTTTACGGCGAGCACGAGAAGGCCGGTGCCTCATTCACCGACTTTGGTGGCTGGCAGATGCCGTTGAAGTATTCCTCCGAGCTGGCCGAACACCACGCCGTCCGCAAGGCCGCAGGCCTCTTTGACCTCTCCCACATGGGCGAAGTCTGGGTGAGCGGACCGGACGCGGCAGCCTTCCTTGACTACGCACTGGCCGGAAAGTTGTCAGCTGTTGCCGTGGGCAAGGCAAAGTATTCGCTGATCTGCAACGCCGGGGGCGGCATCATCGACGACCTCATCTCCTACCGCCTCGGGGATGAGAAGTTCCTCGTGGTCCCCAACGCCGGCAACGCCGCCACGGTGGCCGCGCTCCTGGCCGAACGCGCAGCAGCTTTCGACGTCGTCGTCGAGGATGTCTCCGGCGAGACCTCGCTGATTGCCGTGCAGGGACCCAACGCCGAAGCAATCCTGCTGACCCTTGTGCCTGCCGAGCAGCACCCACTGGTCACCGGGATGAAGTACTACGCCGCCGCTGAGGTGCCCATCGCCGTCAACGGCACCGCCCGGGAGCTGTTGCTGGCACGCACCGGCTACACCGGCGAGGACGGCTTTGAAATTTACCTGCCTAATGCCGACGCCGCCGCGCTGTGGCAGTCGCTGTTGGCCAACGGCCAGGACCAGGGCCTTGTTCCGGCGGGACTGGCTTCCCGCGACTCCCTGCGCCTGGAGGCAGGCATGCCGTTGTACGGCAACGAGCTTTCCGTCTCCGGCCACGCCTACTCGGCAGGCCTTGGCCCGGTGGTTTCGCTGGCCAAGGAAAGCGACTTCATCGGCAAGGCTGCGCTGGCTGCCATCAAGGAATCGGGCGACGGCGTCACCTCCGGGCGCAAGCTTGTCGGCTTGAAGGGTGTGGGACGCCGGGCGGCCCGCGGCCACTACCCGGTCCTGAAGGACGGCGCCACCATTGGCGAGGTCACCTCCGGCCAGCCCAGCCCCAGCCTCGGCTACCCGGTCGCCCTGGCCTACATCGACGTCGAACATGCCGCAGTGGGCACCCTGCTGGACGTTGACCTCCGTGGCAAGGCCGAGCCCTTCGAAGTTGTTGCACTGCCGTTTTACAAGCGCCAAAAGTAATTTCCCTCACCTGTAGAGAACTTCCCTTAGACAAGGATCAAGATGAGCAAGATAGCAGCAGAACTGCAGTATTCCGTCGAACATGAGTGGATTGCCCGCGACGGCGCGGGCCCCGCCACCATCGGCGTCTCCGCCGTCGCCACCGACGCACTGGGCGACATTGTGTACGTGGACCTGCCCGAGGTTGGCGCCACCATCACCGCCGGCGAACCGTGCGGCGAGATCGAATCAACGAAGTCGGTCTCCGATCTGTTCTCCCCGGTCACCGGCGAGGTCACCGAGGTCAACACGGCTGTTGTCGATGACCCGGCCCTGGTCAACACTGACCCGTACGGTGCCGGCTGGCTGTTCAAGGTGGCTGTGGACTCCGAAGGCCCGCTGCTCAGCGCCGAAGAATACGCAGCAGCCAACGGCGGCGAGCTGTGAACCGCGCCTCAGCCGGGGCGGGCTACGTTCAGGTGACCGCTTCGAGCCTGGACGCGCCGCTGTCGGAGCTGGACCCGGACATTGCCGTGGCGATCGACGCCGAGCTGGCCCGCCAGCGCGGCGGGCTGGAAATGATCGCCTCGGAAAACCACACCGCGGCGGCCGTCATGGCCGCCCAGGGCTCCGTGCTGACGAACAAGTACGCCGAGGGCTACCCGGGGCGCCGCTACTACGGCGGCTGCGAGCACGTCGACGTCGTCGAGCAGCTGGCCATCGACAGGGTCAAGGCCTTGTTCGGGGCCGGCTTCGCCAACGTCCAGCCGCACTCCGGCGCCCAAGCCAACGCCTCTGTCATGCACGCGTTGATCAAGCCCGGCGACACCATCATGGGGCTGAACCTGGCCCACGGCGGGCACCTGACCCACGGCATGAAGATCAACTTCTCCGGCCGCCTGTACAACGTCGTCCCCTACCAGGTCCGTGAAGACACACACCAGGTGGACATGGCCGAGGTTGAGCGCCTGGCCCTGGAACACAAACCGGCGTTGATTGTTGCCGGCTGGTCGGCCTATGCCCGCCAGCTCGACTTCGCCGAATTCCGCCGCATCGCCGATTTGGTGGGCGCCTACCTCATGGTGGACATGGCGCATTTTGCCGGCCTCGTGGCCGCGGGCCTGCACCCCTCACCGGTGCCGCACGCCCATGTCACCACGTCCACCACGCACAAGACCCTGGCCGGACCGCGCGGCGGCATCATCTTGAGCAACGACGCCGACATCGCCAAGAAGATCAACTCGGCCGTGTTCCCGGGCCAGCAGGGCGGTCCGCTCGAGCATGTCATTGCCGGCAAGGCCGTGGCGTTCAAGATCGCCGCCTCGGAGGAGTTCAAGGAACGCCAGGAGCGGGTGCTGGCCGGTGCCCGGATTCTCGCCGAACGCCTCAACCAGGCCGACGTCACCGCCAAGGGCATCTCCGTGATTTCCGGCGGCACCGACGTGCACCTGGTGCTGGTTGACCTGCGCAACTGCGGGCTCAACGGCCAGGAAGCCGAAGACCGGCTGGCCGCGATTGACATCACCGTCAACCGCAACGCCGTGCCGTTTGACCCCCGTCCGCCAATGGTCACCTCCGGCCTGCGCATCGGCACGCCGGCCCTGGCCACCCGCGGATTCGACAGGGAGGCCTTCGCCGAGGTCGCCGACATCATCGCCGAGGCGCTCATCGCCGACGCCGGTGCCGACCTGACAGGACTGCACGGACGGGTTGCGGCGTTGGCTGCCGCGCACCCGCTGTACCCATCGGTGGCAGACTTGTCATAACGGAACAGTTGAACCCTGCGGCGGCTTCCTTGGAAGGGCGCCGCCGCAAGGGGGACCGGTTGGGCCTGCACCGTCACGGTGCGCCCAGCCCTCCGGCGGGATGCACGCCGGAGCGGTACACAGCCTGAGTGAGGTAATCACATGTCTGTTGGTGTTTTTGATTTATTTTCAGTGGGCATTGGCCCGTCGAGCTCCCATACGGTTGGCCCCATGCGGGCCGCCGCAGCGTTCGCGCGGGAACTGGCCGACCAGCACGTCCTGGACCGCACGGCCTCCGTGCGCGTGGACCTCTACGGCTCCCTGGCAGCCACCGGACGCGGCCACGGCACCATGACAGCCCTGCTGCTGGGGTTGGAAGGCCGCGAACCGGAACTGATCCTGCCGGCCGAAGTGGAAGCCCGGCTCTCCGCCTTCGACGCCGGGGAGCCGCTGCTGCTGGCAGGCACCGTTGAATTGGCTTATGGCGCCGGGGACATCATCCTGCATCCGTTGACGATCCTGCCCCGGCACACGAACGGTGTGAAATTCAGTGTCGCCGATGCGGCCGGAACGGTGCTGCACGAGGCCACCTACTTCTCCGTGGGCGGCGGCTTCATCATTCGCGAAGGCGCCGTGGCAGAGGCTGTGGCCGAGTTGGAATCATCCAAGGCCCTGCTGCCCTACCCCTTCCGCACCGCGGCAGAACTGCTGGACCATTGCGCCACCGCCGGCGGCAACTTCAGCGACGTCATGCTCGCCAACGAACTCGTGGAGCGCAGCGAGGACGAGGTTCGCAGCGGCCTGCTGCACATCCGCGACGTCATGGAAGAGTGCAAGGACGCCTCCCTGGCCCGCGAGGGCCTGCTGCCCGGCGGGCTAAAGGTCCGGCGCCGCGCACCCGCCTGGCACCACCGCCTGCGGGCGGAGGACCCGGACCGGGACCCGAAATTCTGGCAGGAATGGGTAAACCTGGTGGCCCTGGCCGTCAACGAGGAAAATGCCTCCGGCGGCCGCGTGGTCACAGCCCCCACCAACGGCGCCGCCGGCATCATCCCGGCCGTCATGTTTTACGCCACCCACTACACCGACGGCATGCGGAACGCACCGAAATCGGCGATTGACGCCGTCGTGGTTAAATTCCTGCTCGCCGCCGGTGCCGTGGGCGTGCTGTACAAGGAGCAAGCCTCGATTTCCGGCGCCGAGGTGGGCTGCCAGGGCGAGGTGGGTTCGGCGTCGTCCATGGCCGCTGCCGGGCTGGCCGAAGTCATGGGCGGCACTCCCGAGCAGGTTGAAAATGCGGCCGAGATCGCCATGGAACACAACCTCGGGCTGACCTGCGACCCCATTGGCGGGCTCGTGCAAATCCCCTGCATCGAGCGCAACGCCATCGCCGCAGCCAAGGCCATCAACGCCGCGAAAATGGCGCTCTGGGGCGACGGCCAGCACCGGGTCTCCCTGGACGAGGTCATCGTCACCATGCGTGAAACAGGACGAGACATGTCCTCCAAGTACAAGGAAACTGCGATGGGCGGGCTCGCCGTCAACGTGGTCGAATGCTAGGGCAAACATCAACCGCCGGTGCCGTGGAAGCGGGCCGGTCAGAAGGAGCATTGCTGTGACGTTGGCACCTGAAGGACGCAAGTTGTTGCGGGTTGAGCAGCGCAATGCGGCTGTTCCGGTTGAGCGCAAGCCGGAGTGGATGAAGGCCAAGGTTGAGATGGGCCCGGAATTCATTGCGATGAAGAACCTGGTCAAGAGCGAGGGCCTGCACACGGTGTGTGAAGAGGCCGGCTGCCCGAACATTTTTGAGTGCTGGGAAGACCGCGAGGCGACGTTCCTCATTGGCGGGTCCGAGTGCACCCGCCGCTGTGACTTCTGCCAGATTGACACGGGCAAGCCGTCGCCGATCGACATGTTTGAGCCCACGAAGGTGGCCCGTTCGGTGGTGAAGATGAACCTGCGCTATGCCACTGTGACCGGGGTGGCCCGGGACGACCTCGCCGATGAGGGTGTCTGGCTGTACGCCGAGACGGTCCGAAAGATCCATGAGTTGAACCCGAACACCGGCGTGGAGCTGTTGATCCCTGATTTTTCCGGCCGGCCCGAGCACATCACGGCGATCTGTGAGTCGAAGCCGGAGGTGTTTGCGCACAATGTGGAGACGGTGCCGCGGATTTTCAAGCGCATCCGTCCCGCGTTCCGCTATGAACGGTCCCTGGATGTCATCACCCAGGGCCGGGACCAGGGCATGGTGACGAAGTCGAACCTTATTCTGGGCATGGGCGAGACGCGCGAGGAAATTTCCCAGGCGTTGCAGGATTTGCACGACGCCGGGACCGACCTGATCACGATCACCCAGTACCTGCGCCCCTCCGAACGCCACCTGCCCGTGGACCGTTGGGTCAAGCCACAGGAATTCCTTGACCTGAACCAGGAAGCCGAGGAGATCGGCTTCCTCGGTGTCATGTCGGGGCCGTTGGTGCGGTCCTCCTACCGTGCCGGGCGGCTCTGGGCCACAGCCATGCGCAAAAAAGGCCGCGACATCCCCGCACACCTCGCCCACATCGCCGACGGCATCGAGGACTCCGGCCACACCCGCCAGGAAGCCGCCTCCCTCATCGCCGCCCGGTAAAAGCAGCGCAGCGGTAGTGCCCGCCCGTCGGCAGCATGGCTGCTGACACGGGCGCGCCCGCAGATACCGGCGCGCCCTTGCTGCTTGGATCTCGCAGCGTGTGGAGTGTGCAGGCCGGGCGGCCCACACACTCCACAGTTGCCAACCGGAAGCTACGGCAGCATCCAGCCCAGGATGGGGGTGGACTGGAGGTAGGAGAGCGTGCAAAGCACCAGCAGCAGGGCCACGCTCCACCCAACCACCTTGCGCAGGATGACCGATTCCTTGCCTTCCAAGCCCACCGCCGTGGCGGCGATGGCGAGGTTTTGCGGGCTGATCAGCTTCCCGACGACGCCGCCGGAGGTGTTTGCTGCCACGAGAAGGTTCGGGTCGATCCCGGCCTGCAGGCCGGCGGTCTGCTGCAATTTGGCGAACAGCGCGTTGGCGGATGTGTCGGATCCGGTGACGGCGGTGCCGATCCAGCCGAGGACCGGTGAAAGGAACGCAAAGAACGTCCCGGTGCCGGCCAGCCAGGTGCCGATTGAGATGGTCTGCCCGGAAAAGTTCATGACATACGCCAGCGCGAGGACGGTAATGATGGTTGTTCCGGCCCAACGCATGCGGTAGATGGTGCGCCCGATTTCCAGCACAGCGTTGCTGACGGTGATTTGGTAGCGGCCGCCCTCGGTGTACTTCGAGTACACGAAGGCAACGATCAAGCCAGTGATCAGCAGCAGTGTGCCTGGCGTGGAGAGCCACTGGAAGGAGTAGATGGTCGAGGACAGCGGCTGGCCTGCTGCATCCACCAGTGAATCGTGCAGGACCGGCCACGGAATTTTGATGTCGGTGGAGGCGAGGAATGCGGGCACGTCCACGCCCAGTTTCCACAGCTTCGCGATGCCGAAGACGACGATCACAAGGAAGTAGGGGAACAGGGCGAACCAGGTGCGCGCCGGGGTCAAGCGGTCCGCAGCAGTATCGGCGGTGACAACCGCGGTTGTCGTGTTGGAGCCGCCGCCTGCGGAGGCTGACTTCTCTGTGGCTGAGCCGGCGGCCACGCTGAGCCGTTCGCGTGCAGCGACGCTGCCCTTGGGTGTCCAGAATCGGAAGAAGACCACGGCAGCACCGAGTCCGGCGAGTGAGGCAACGATGTCGGTGAGCTCGTAGGAGAAGTAGTTGGAGCACAGGAACTGCGTGATTGCGAAGGCAAAGCCGATGACGAGCGCGGCCGGCCAGCAGTCCTTGAGGCCCTTGCGGCCATCGAGGATGAACAGCAGAATCAGCGGCACGAAGGTGGCCAGCAGCGGAGCTTGGCGCCCAACGATTGAGGCAATGTCCGTTGCCTGCAGCCCGGTGAGGCCGGCGGCGGTGGTGATCGGGATGGCCATGGCGCCGAAGGCGACCGGAGCAGTATTGGCAACCAGCACGGCGGCCGCGGCACGCAGCGGGGGCAGTCCGAGCGCGAGGAGCATGGTTGCGGTGATCGCCACTGGCGCCCCGAACCCTGCAAGGGCTTCCAGCAGTCCGCCGAAGCAGAAGGCGACCAGAACCGCCTGCAGGCGCACGTCGCCCTTGCCGATCACGTCAAAGACGCGGCGAAGGTCCTCGAACCGTCCGCTGAGAACCGTGACCTGATATAGCCAGACTGCCATGATGACGATCCACAGCACGGGGAAGGCGCCAAAAACCCCGCCCTGGGTTGCGGACAGCAGGGCCAGGCCGGTGGGCATTTTAAAGGCGACGATGCCGACGACAAGGGCCACCAGGAGCGCGAAGCCGCCGGCGACGTGGGCCCGGGTTTTGACGACCGCGAGCAGTATGAAAAAGGTCAGCAGCGGCAGCAGGGCGACGATGGCCGACCAGGCGACGCTGTTGAGCACCGGATCGGTGCTGGGGGTGAATAGGTCCACGGAGTTCCTCCACAGTGAGGGGTGACAGAAATTTGTGGTCAGACCTCTATGGTCGGACCACCATAGTGTAGCGCACATTTTCCAGGTAATGTGAGCCCGTTCACGTCAAAGCGCTGCTTGCCGGTGGCGCCGCAGGTTGAGTTGCCGTGCCTGGCGCAGGTCGAGGCGGGCCAAGGCACTTGATGGCTCCGTTCGGGTAGGATTCGAGCCATGTTCCGCCTGTTGATTGAAATGGGCGGAGGGGCGTGATCTAATATGGTCAGACCACACAGTCGGGTTCAACGGAAGACTGCCATGACAATTGTTTTGTTCCCCGCCTGCCCGACCAGGAGCGACGTGTTGGAGAATGCCTTATGAGCCATGACGAACTTCGACCGGTCTATTTCCTCTCGGACAGCACCGGCATCACGGCGGAAACCCTGGGCAATACGTTGCTGACACAGTTTCCGGCGCACAATTTTGACCGTCACACGATTCCGTTCATCACCACAGTGGAGCAGGCACAGTCTGTCGTGAACATCATCGACGGACGCGCTGCAAGCGGTGTGCAGCCGCTCGTCTTTTCGACGGCGGTCAGCAGCGATGTCCGCCAGACACTGGCAACGTGCCGGGGGATCGTCGTGGACTTGATCGGGGCGCATGTCGGTCAGTTGGAGCAGGCCCTCGGCACGCAGGCGAGCGGGGAGCCCGGGCGGGCGCACGGTCTGGGCAACGCCGCCCGGTACCAGTCCCGGATGACCGCCGTCGAATATGCCATGGAGCACGACGACGGTGCCAGCCTGCGCGCACTTGAAAAGGCCCAGGTCATCCTGGTGGCCCCGTCCCGGTGCGGTAAAACGCCCACCACCATGTACTTGGCACTGCAGCACGGCATCTTTGCGGCCAACTTTCCGTTGGTGGATGAGGACTTCGAACGCGAGGGACTCCCCAAATCGCTGCAGCCCTTTGTGTCCAAGTGTTTCGGCCTGACCACGAATGCGCTGCGCCTGAGCCAAATCCGGACGGAACGCCGCCGCGGTTCGCCGTACGCGTCGCTGCGCCAGTGCGGCTTCGAGCTGCGCAGCGCGGAGCGGCTGTACGAGTCATACAGGATTCCCTACATTAATTCGGCTGCCGTCTCCGTCGAGGAAATGGCGGCGACCATATTGCAAAAAATGGACCTCAAACGGTAAAGGGAGAGTTTCACAAACCCGTTCGGGGCATGCCATTTGCACCGAAATTTGCGGGCCCGCCACTGAATGCGGGGCTGCACCGATCGATCGACTTTAGCCGCTTGCGGGGCGTTGCCCCGCAAGCCACCCACTACAAAGGAGTAGTAGAAATGACGACAGACATCCTGTGGTTCGCCGAAATTGAACTCAAGGACCTGGACCAGGTGGGAGGAAAGAACGCCTCCCTCGGGGAGATGGTGCAAAAGCTGACTTCTGCCGGCGTCCAGGTGCCGGACGGCTTCGCCACGACGGCGGACGCGTACCGGCGATTTCTGGCCGATTCGGGCCTGGACCAGCGGATCGTCGACAGGCTGACAGGCTTGGACACCGATGACGTCACGGCACTGGCTGCCGCAGGCCAGGAGGTCCGGCGCCTGATCCGCGAAACGCCGTTCCTGCCGGACTTTGAAGATCAGGTCCGGGATTTCTTCCGGCAGCTGGTGGAAAAGCACACAGGCGCCGAGGAGCTGTCCTGGGCCGTGCGGTCCAGCGCGACCGCGGAAGACCTTCCGGACGCCTCATTCGCCGGACAGCAGGAAACGTTCCTGAACGTCCGCGGGATCGAGAACATCCTGATCGCCATCAAGGACGTGTTTGCGTCCCTCTACAACGACCGGGCCATCGCCTACCGGGTCCACCACAATTTTGAGCACGCCGAGGTGGCGCTCTCGGCCGGCATCCAGCGCATGGTCCGCTCCGACGTCGGTGCTTCCGGTGTCATGTTCACCATGGACACCGAGTCGGGCTTCCAGGACGCCGTGTTTGTCACCTCCTCCTACGGCCTCGGCGAGGCCGTAGTCCAGGGCGCCGTCAACCCGGACGAGTTCTACGTCTACAAACCCGCACTCGAGGCAGGCCGCCCCGCCATCCTCAAACGCGGGCTGGGGGAGAAGGCCCTCCAAATGACCTACACCGCCAGCCGTGAAATCGGCCGGACCATCGACTTCGTCCCGGTGGAACAGTCATTGCGTGACCGCTTCAGTCTCAGCGACGACGACGTCGAGCAGCTCGCCCGGCACGCCGTCGCCATTGAGAAGCACTACGGCCGGCCCATGGACATCGAATGGGGCAAGGACGGGACCGACGGCGGCTTGTACATCCTGCAGGCCCGCCCGGAAACTGTTCAGTCCCGCCGGGCCCCCGGCACGCAGACCCGTTTCCGGCTCAAAGAGTCGGGGCCGGTGCTGGCCGAAGGACGGGCCATCGGCCAGCGCATCGGGGCCGGAAGTGTCCGCATCCTCACCGCCATCGACCAGATGGCCGCCTTTCAAACCGGTGATGTCCTTGTCGCCGACATGACGGATCCGGACTGGGAGCCAATCATGAAGCGCGCCTCAGCCATCGTCACCAACCGGGGCGGCCGGACCTGCCATGCGGCGATCATCGCGCGGGAACTGGGGATCCCCGCCGTCGTTGGTACGGGGGATGCCACTGAGGCCCTGTCCGACGGCGTCGACGTCACGGTCTCCTGCGCCGAGGGCGAGACCGGCGTCATCTACGCGGGTTTGCTGGACTTCCACGTCAAGGAAACCTCGATCGACGAGCTGCCCGAGGCTCCGGTTCGGATCATGATGAATGTCGGCACCCCGGAACAGGCGTTTACCTTCGCCCAGCTGCCGAACCACGGTGTGGGCCTTGCCCGGCTGGAGTTCATCATCAACCGCCAGATCGGCATCCACCCCAAGGCCCTGCTGAACCTGGACAGCCAGCCGGCGGACGTGGCTGCGGAAATCCGGAAGCGCATTGCCGCCTACGACAGCCCCCGCGATTACTACATCAAGCGCCTGGCCGAGGGGGTGTCCACGCTTGCCGCCGCGTTCGCGCCGGAGCCGGTGATTGTGCGCATGTCCGACTTCAAGTCCAACGAGTACGCCAACTTGATCGGCGGCCCCGCCTACGAACCGCATGAAGAGAACCCGATGCTCGGCTTCCGCGGCGCCTCACGCTACCTGGAACCAACGTTCCGCGACTGTTTCGACCTCGAATGCGAGGCCTTGTCCTTCGTTCGGAACGAGATGGGCTTGCGCAACGTCAAGCTCATGATCCCGTTTGTCCGGACCCTGGACGAGGCTCGTGGCGTCATTGAGCTGCTGGCGGAAAACGGCCTGCGCCGGGGCGAGAACGGGCTCGAGGTCATCATGATGTGCGAGATCCCCTCCAACGCGCTGCTTGCCAACGAGTTCCTTGACCACTTCGATGGATTCTCCATCGGTTCCAACGACATGACCCAGCTGGCACTGGGCCTGGACCGGGACTCTGCCATTGTCGCGGGCGGGTTCGATGAGCGTGACGACGCCGTCAAGAAGCTCCTGAGCATGGCGATCAAGGCCTGCAAGGAACGCGGAAAATACGTTGGAATCTGCGGCCAGGGCCCCAGCGACCACCCTGACTTCGCGGAGTGGCTGGTCCGGGAAGGCATAGACTCCGTGTCCCTGAACCCCGACACCGTGGTGGACACCTGGCTCCGGCTGGCCGGCACCACTGCGGGCTAGACACCCACAGGGCCAGGCAGCATGAGGCCGCCTGCTCGATTCACGGAGTGGACGACGGTGGCTTCAACTGCCTTCCGCGGCCGATGCCTCGCACGGCCGGCCGCGGGGGCATCGGTCTTGGTTGCGCGGTCAGCTGCCTGTTTCGGTGAAGAACCATTCGATGTGCTCTCGCAGCAGCCGCCCGGCCAGCTCGCCGTCCCGGGCCGTGACGGCGTCGAGGATGTCGTGGTGCTGTGCCCGCAGTGTTTTCTCGACGGGACGCCACTGCTCGTCCGTGGTGACGGAGTTGCGCACGTAGTCCATGATGGAGAGCCGCAGCGACTCCATCATGGCGGATACGACGGCATTGCCGCCCATGGTGCTGAGCAGGACATGAAACTGCGAGTCAAGGTCGTGGAATGACTCGCGGTCAAGGTCGGGGTCGTCCATCAGGGACAGCAGTTCCTTGGCCCGAGCCAGGGCTGGTTCGTCGATGGGCAACTCGGTCGCAGCCTTCGACGCGGCCCAGGTCTCCATGAGGATGCGGGCCTCCACAATGTCGACGACGGGCAGGTGGCGGCTCGCCACGTGCAGGCGCAATGTCGAGGACAGCCCTGCCGCCGGGTTGGAGATCAGCACCGCACCGGAGGTGGGCCCCGAACCGGTTGCTGTGCGCACGAGTCCCATGACCTCCAGTACTCGGATGGCGTCCCGCACCGAGGCTCGAGAGATCCCATGTTGCTCGGAGAGCATGCGTTCCCCAGGGAGCCGGTCGCCGATGTTCAGCCGCCCGGTCCGCAGTTCTGCCTCGATGCTCGCCAAGACCGCCTCATAGGCGCGCGGGCCCGCAGCCTTTCTCGTTTTTTCAATCACGATCCCATCCTGCCACGGGCCCACGTCCTTCTCGGCATCACGTCCAGGGCGTCATCGAGCCGAGCGCAGGCGTGGGCGGGAAGCGGACGAGCTTGGCCGGTCCCGGCGGCATGCCGTGTCTGCGATGATCACGAACTGACCCAACACGATTTGGCCGGAGCGTTTCATGACGTGGGCGGCGTGAGCAGGACGGCCCTCGCTGCCCACCATGATCCGAGCGGGTAGGTTTAACTTGAATTTCAAAATTTGCGTTGTCCAACTCACTGTTTGTGAATTTTTCACTAGACTTTGAGTCCGGGGACGAGTATGGCCAGACCACATCGTTGTGTTTATTGCCGAAGGATAATCCCATGAAAATTGCGCTTTTCGCCACTTGCATAGTTGATGCCATGTATCCGCGGACGGCGCGTGCGACTGTGGCGCTTTTGGAGCGGTTGGGGCACGAGGTCGTGTTCCCGCCTGGCCAGGCGTGCTGTGGTCAGATGCATGTGAATTCGGGCTATTTCAAGGAGGCCCGCACTGTGGTGGCCAATCATGTGGAGGCTTTCGACACTGATGACTACGACGTCGCGGTGGCGCCGTCGGCTTCCTGTGTCGCCAGCGTAAAGCACCAGCATGAGCTGGTGGCCCGCCGGTGTGGGGATGCGGCGCTGGAGGCCCGGGCCGCGGTGGTTGGTGCCAAGACCTATGAGCTGTCACAGCTGCTGACGGACGTCCTTGGCGTCACAGACGCCGCAGGGCAGCTTGGCTCGTATTTCCCGCACAAGGTCACATATCACCCGAGCTGTCATGGCATGCGGCTGTTGCGGTTGGAAGACCGTCAACTGAACCTGCTTAAAAGTGTGGGTGGCATCGAGATGGTGGAGCTGCCGGAAGCGGATCAATGCTGCGGTTTTGGCGGCACGTTTTCGATGAAGAACGCTGATGTCTCGTCCGCGATGATGGATGACAAGGCAACGAATATTTGCGGTACCGGAGCGGAGTTGTGCTCCGGTGGTGATGCGAGCTGCTTGATGCATATTGGTGGTGGTTTGTCGCGGCAGGGCAGCCCGGTGGGGACGCTGCACTTCGCGGAGATCCTGGCGAGCACGCTGGAGAATCCGGTGACGGTGGACGGGGATGTTCAATTGGCGGGGAGCAAACGATGAGCAACAACACTTTTCTGGGCATGCCGACGCTGCCTGTGTTTGGTCAGGGCAACCTCCATGCCAGCGAACCGTTCCCGCAGGCCGCGCACCGGGAGCTGGGCAATGAGCAGCTTCGTGCGAATTTGGGCCATGCCACGCATACGATCCGGGACAAACGTCTGAAGGTTGTGGCGGAGTTGCCGGATTGGGAGGACATGCGGGACGCCGGGGCTGCGATCAAGGACGCGACGATGGCGAATCTGCCGGCCTTGTTGGAACAGTTTGAGGCGAACTTTACCGCTCGTGGCGGTGTCATCCACTGGGCCCGGGATGCCCAGGAAGCCAATGAGATTGTCACGGCGCTGATCCGGGAGACCGGTGAGACCGAGGTGGTCAAGGTCAAGTCCATGGCCACCCAGGAAATTGGACTCAACGAGTATCTCGAAGAGCAGGGCATTGCCGCTTACGAGACGGATTTGGCTGAGCTCATTGTGCAGCTTGACCATGACAAGCCCAGCCATATCCTGGTCCCGGCGATTCATAAGAACCGCAGCCAGGTCAGGGAAATTTTCCTGCGTGAAATGCCGGTGGTGGACCCGCACCTTACCGACGATCCGGCGCGCCTGGCCGAGGCTGCCAGGACGCATTTGCGAAAGAAGTTCCTGACCGCCAAGGTCGCTGTTTCCGGGGCGAACTTTGGCCTGGCCGATACCGGGACGTTGACGGTGGTGGAGTCCGAGGGCAACGGACGCATGTGCCTGACCTTGCCGGAGACCCTCATCACCGTGATGGGCATTGAAAAGTTGCTGCCGTCCTGGCGTGATCTCGAGGTGTTCATGCAGCTGCTGCCGCGTTCCTCCACGGGGGAGCGGATGAACCCGTACACGTCGCTGTGGACGGGAGTCACTGACGGGGACGGCCCGCAAAACGTGCATCTGGTCCTGCTGGACAACGGCCGGACGGCTGCGTTGGCTGATGAGATGGGCCGCACGGCGCTGAACTGCATCCGCTGCTCGGCGTGCATGAACGTGTGTCCCGTCTACGAGCGCACCGGCGGCCACGCGTACGGCTCGACGTATCCGGGCCCCATCGGTGCCATCTTGTCCCCGTTGATGACCGGGATCAAGAGCGAGGAAAACAACTCCCTGCCCTACGCTTCGTCCTTGTGCGGGGCTTGTTTTGACGCGTGTCCGGTGAAGATCAACATTCCCGAGATCCTGGTGCACTTGCGCGGGGAGGACGTGGACTCCAAACGCGCGAAGGTCAAGGTCCCCACCCAGATGGATCTGATGATGAAGGGCGCCGAGTGGGCGTTCTCGAAGGGTTCGCACCTGAGCCTGCTGGAAAAGGGCCTGCCCCTGGGCAAGCTCGCTGCCGGCCGGGACAAGGTCATTAAAAAGCTTCCCGGCCTTGCCGGCGGCTGGACGCAAAGCAGGGACATCCCCGCCCCGCCCTCCCAGTCGTTCCGCGACTGGTGGGCCAAGGAGCACCAACCAGCCACCACCGACGGAGACACGGAAAATATGGGAAACAGCAGTGACGGAGAGCAGGCATGAGCGCGCGCGAGGACATCATGAACCGCATCGCCTCGGCCCTGCGCGACAGCCCGGAAACTCCTGTAGTGCCCCGGGCATACCGCCGCAGTTCCGGCATGACGGACGCGCAGCGGCTGCAGCAGCTCGTCGACAGGCTGGTCGACTACAAGGCGAACGTGTTCCTCACACCCGCCGACGATGCTCCCGCCCAGCTTGCGACGCTTCTGGCCGGCTCCGCTTCGATCGTGGTCCCGCACGGGCTTCCCGAGCAGTGGCTGTCGGAACTGACCACCACCGGGAAGCACCAGGCCGGGACTGGCGCAGGAGCGAACGACGCCGGGATGCCGGTTGTGCATGTTGACGGACCCGGGCACCGCCTCAGTGTTGCCGAACTGGACGCGGTTGATGCCGTGGTCACCGGCGCCGCAACGGCCGTGTCCGAGACCGGCACCATCATGCTCGACGGCAGCGACGACCAGGGCCGGCGGATCATTTCCCTCGTCCCCGACAGGCACATCTGCCTGCTGCACGCCACCGACATCGTGGAGGTCCTGCCGGAAGCCATTGCGCGCCTGGAAGCAACCCGGCCGCAGACGTGGATCAGCGGGCCCAGCGCAACCAGCGACATCGAACTCGAACGCGTCGAGGGCGTCCACGGCCCACGCACCCTGGACGTCATCATCCTGACGTAAAAGCAGGAGGGCTCCTGTCGGTGCGCTGTTCCGCAGTGCTATGCTGGGTGTTCGAATCTTTGTACTAGGCGGTGATGACGTGTTTGGTGTGGATCCGGCAGCCCGCAAGCAGCCCAACGGGCCAACCGGGTTCGCCTCGCCCGCACGCGACTACTTCGACGGCGGGATCGACCTGAACCGCCACCTGATCCGCGACCGCACCAGTACCTTCGTCATGCGCGTGTCCGGCGAGTCCATGGCCGGTGCGGGCATTGCCGACGGCGACGAAATCATCGTCGACCGGGCGCTTGCTCCGCGTAACGGCTCCGTCGTGGTCGCCGTCGTCGAAGGTGAGCTCCTGATCCGCCGCCTTGTGAAGCACGACGGCGTGAGCTCCCTGTCTACCCAACCCGCCAATGTCCCTTCCCCGGCTTCGGTCGAGGTGGTTGCCTTGAGCGGTGAGGTCTCGGTGTGGGGCGTCGTCACCCGGTGCCTGCACCATGTTTAACAGCATTCTTTCCCGCGCCCGGGAATTTCGCTGCGGGAGTTCACCGTGCCGGGTGTGCATCTAGACTTGCCCAATGCCCACCACTACTGAATCGTTCAGGCCGCGGTCAATCATTGAAAAACGCTTCGATGCAACGGCCCGGGGGTGTCTGTTGCTGTCCATCGTGGCCGCCGCAGGTGGAATGTTCGGCTTCTTGTTGGTGTGGGGCGGGATGGTTGCGCCGGGCTGGGTGGTCAGCGCCATTTTTCTGTCAGCTGCGCTGGTGATTGCGGTTATCCGGGCGTCCGTGCGCCGGCGGCTGGATCGTGCCGCGGGGGCGAGCCCGCCCCGGAGGCGTTCGGGCTGGTGGGCCGCGCTTGTCGTGGTGACTGTTGTTTGTACGGGTTTTCTTGGATTAGGCGATATAGCCTTTGAGGCACGCTACACAGTTTTGCAGCCCTCCGGGCCAGGCTTCTGCCAAGCTGTCGTGCGGGAAGATTCATTCCTGTTTGCCGGCGGCGGGGAATTGTATGCAGTCGGGTTGGGCGGTATCGGCCGGTCAGTCAGTACTTGGACGGCCGATGACGGCTACCGGCCGATTGACTCCGGTACATATGAATTCAAGTGGACTGACGAGGGTGCGCTCCTGATGGTGCGCGGCAACGGTCACGACCCTGTCTGGCCTGTATTCCATGACTTTGACTGCCGCTAGATGGGGCTCTGGGCCGCTGGCAGGCGCGTCGACTTCTTCTTCACGCGTGAGAGCTGGGCGGGCGAGCCCAGCATCATGGAACAACGCGGACTGCTGATGCATCATGAACTGCGGTCACCAGAAACTCAATAATGTCTGTGGAAGCACATTCTGGTTGGTCAGCCCCGTCAGTAGAATGTCAACATGATTCTGCCGAAGGTCCGAGACCCCCGCTTTGTGACGATCCGGCGCGGTGGCAGCCTGACCGATGCGGACCACCAGCTTCTGGCGCTGTGGGCGGCATCGTGCGCAGAGCACGTTCTCAACCTGTTTGAGGTGGCCAACCCGCAAGACCCTCGACCCCGCCAGGCGATCGAGCATGCCCGGGCTTGGACACGTGGTGAGGTCAAGATGATGGAGGCTCGCGCCGCGGGTGGACATGCGATGGGCGCGGCCAGGGACCTGCGGGGGCCTGCCCGGTATGCTGCGTACGCGGCGGGCCAGGCCGGGGCCGTCGCGCACGTCGCTGCACACGAACTGGGTGCTGCCGCCTATGCCATCAAGGCCGCACGAGCCGCGGCTCCCGATGCCGGCGACGCAGGACGGCGTGAGTGCCAGTGGCAGCGTGACCAGCTTCCGCAAGCCATTCGAGGGCTCGTGCTTGACGACCAGCGGTTGCGCAACGACATTTGCTGGTCGGTCTTTGACAGCTGAACTCACGTCATGCGCCAACACCCCTTCCATGGGGAGGCGGCTGCAAGCAGCCGACGGAATCCACCGGACTGGGCAACGCGGTAGGCGGTTTGCTGAATATTTCCTGTTCAATCCTTGCAAGCGCAGCGGGTTCCGCCGCGATTTCAACGGTGCCCTCCGACAATATGAGTGTCTGGACCACCAGGCTGGACGGCAGCGGATTGGTCTTGTCAGTGGTGGCTTGCCGGGAACGTCCGTTGCCGCGACGACGTCGAATTTTGTGGGGCTCCCCAACTCGATATCGGTCCTGGACATGGCTTCTTGGAAGATGAGCTGTCCTCGGTGACAGCTTGCAGTTCCGCCAGCCCATAAGTCACCCAATGTCCCCGGCCACGAACCAGGGTGGCGGATGTAAGCGATGATGCCGGCACCAAACAATGCATTGACAAGCGTTCTGGCCGCTGCGTCGGGCCAAGGGGTTTCGAGGGCCAGGGAAACCCAAAGTTGGGTCACGGCCAAAAGGGCAAGGCCGGACAGAAACACTCCCAGGTGCTGCCGGAGCCAGTCCTTCATGTCAGGGCCTTCCTTGTTTTGCGAGGTCGCCAACGGGTTGGCCAAGCCTTCCGCACTATAAGGTCTGGACCGAAATCATGACCAGAGCGAATCAATGCGCCAGTCATTTTCTTGGCGGAGGTAGCGGAGACGTTGGTGATTGCGGCCTGCATCGCCTTGCCAGAATTCAATCGATACGGGCATCACTGTCCACACCGTCCAGTGTGGCGACACGAGGCTTGAATCAGCTTCCAGGGCGGCGGCAGCCTCTGCGAGCAGTTCCGCACGGACGGCTTCGTTCGCCATGACGGAGCTCTGCCGGCCAGCCAAGGCGATTGTCCTGGCAGCAGGGTGGCGGCCGCGGAAGTCAGCGGCCGATTCAGCGGCCGAGCCTCGCTGCGCGATTCCGCGGATCCGCACCGCGCGTGCCAGCGGGCCCCAATAAAATGTGAGGGCACACTGTGGATTGCTGCGAAGTTGAATTCCCTTGGCTGATTCGTCGCCGGTGGCAATCCGAAAACCGCATTCAGCGGTGACGTCCTTGACGATCAGGACTCGCGCATCCGGCATCCCGCCGGCATCGACGGTCGACAGCGTGGCGGCGTGGGGTTCCGGCACCTGAGCGTCGATCGCGTGCCGCAGCCAGTCCAGAAACAGTCCGCGCGGATTGGCCGGTGCCGATTGCACGTCGAAGTCCGGGGCCCGCCCGACAATCGAGGGCAGTGAACGAAGCTCATCTCGCAAGGCCTGCCTGTCCCCGTGTTCAACAGAAGGCACAGGGGAAGCGGTGCCGGGGATGGGAAAGCCCTCAGCGGGGACCGCCGCGCTCATCTGCCCGCCTGCTTGGCGACAAGGAGATCCACGTAGGCGCCGTCGACCAATGAAAGTTTCCGGACGCCCAAATCGGTCATCAGCCTGTTCGCTTCCGATGCCGCGTCTTCCGGTTTCAGACCGTCACCGATTGGGATCTCCAACTCCAGGAAATCTCCGAGGCCGTCAACACGATCAAGATGGATGCGTGCATGACCCAGCCGGAAAATGGTGCGATGTTTGCGCACCCGCCCGGATTCACCGCAGGCCAGTGCCAAAACAGACCTGAGTGTGTCCGGGGCGGACGTATTTGAATACTCGTAGTGAGAAGGCTTGGGGCCCAGTTCATCCGCCCTGCGGTAGTGGATCAATACCCCGCTGCCGCCGTCCACGACCCTGAGCTTCAGCCGCCCGTTGCCGCAGACAAAGAACGTGTCGTCCTGCAGTTCGTAATCGGGGCCCTCGTCGGCCAGCCTTGCAATGACTGGCAGGAGTGCTTCGAGATTGTCCAACCGAGCCTTGATCTCCATGTTTTCCGGCATGATTCAACTCAACCATGGATCGGGGCCTCTCTGGACAGTCATCCCGTTGCCGAACTTCGAATGACGACGGTAGAGCATCCAGGCAGCTCCACACACCCGGCCGTTGTGGGGGAGGCGGTGCCCGTGCACCTCAAACCCGTGCGGGAAGAAATCCGCGAGTAACTATCCGAGCTGTTCCGGGCCAACGGCGGTCATGAGCCATGCGCCGTCGGACTTTCCAGTGCTCCAAACCTGTGTGTGCTGGTAGACCTTGTTGACGGCGCCGTCCAGGCAAAAGTCGACGGCGGTCCTGTCGACGGAAATGCGCTTGACGCTGTCGTCTTCCGCAAACAGCAACCACTGCACGGCATCCGTGGAGGACGTGTCGAGTGCCCGTGCTTCCTTGGCGAACGGCTCCGGGACTTCCGTCGTATCGCTGTATGGGCAAACGACGAGCACCGAGTCCCAGAGAGGAATGGGGGCGCCAGCACCCTCGCCCCGAGGCAAGGTGGATTGCCCGCTCTGAGCGGTCTCCACTAGCGCGTCCTGATATCCGGTGTTGCCGGTACATCCGGTGAGGAGTACGCCAAGTAGCAGCGTGGCGGCAGGGATTGCCCACCTCGACAAGGCAGGGACTGGGGGTTCGTGGCTCATGATGCGAGCCTATCAGCCAAGGAGGTTCAGGCTGGCCGGCAACACTCCCTCTGGCTTAATACTCCCACCGTGGGTATATTGACTGGCATGAACGAAAATACCTTTTGGATCCTCACGGCACTCGCGGGAGGGCGCCGGCACGGCTACGCCATCCTGCGTGACGTGGAGGAGTTGACCGTCGCCAAGGTGTCTTTGCGGGTGACGACGCTTTACGCCTCCCTCGAGCGGCTCGAACGTGAGGGGCTCGTGCTCCGGGCGGGCGAGGAAATTGTCGATGGACGGGCACGCCGCTACTACGAGTTGGCCGACGGCGGCATCGAGGCGCTGACCGCTGAGACGGAGCGGCTGTCGGTCCGCCTGGGAGCCGGGGAAAAGCGTCTGGCCGCGCCTCGGCCGGCGGCCATCCGCCCGGCGCCGGCAACCATGGCTTGGGGGTTCGCCGGATGAGCGCTTCGTTGCGGAACAAGTATGAGCGGCTGCTGCGCTGGTATCCGCGCATCTGGCGGGACGAGCACGGGCGCCTGATGCTGGACACCCTGGATGAGCATGCCAGTGACCGGGGAATTGGGCGTCCGGGCATCGCGGAGGCATGGTCCATCAGGGCCCATGGGTTGGGTGAGCGGGCAACGAACCGGTGGGCTGTGGTGGCCGCGGCCGTGTCACTGGCGGCCTTCGCTATTGCCACTGGGATCCTGTTGAGCGATGCGCTCCAGCTGCCTGGAGCCGGTGCTGCACAGATCGTGCTGGCAATGTTTGTCGGCCCGCTGGCACTGTCGCTTGCTGTTTTGATCCTTCTGCACCGCAGGGGCCAACTGTCCGCACCGGCTTCACTTTGCATGGCAGCAGGCGCCGTGCCGGCTTGGGCCTTGGCAGGGCTTGCGGCCGCGAGCCTGAGCATCGCCTTCGACGAGGCGGATGCGGGAATGGGGCGCACCTGGTTTGGCTCGGCAACACTGCTGTTCATGCTGCTGGCCTGGTTCTTCGGCACCGCTACCCTGCTGGCTCCTGTCGCCTCGTTGGTGGACAGGAAGCTGCCGGTCCCCATCCGATGGTTGCTGATTGTGCTCGTGGCGGCGGTGGCTTCACTGGCCCTCGGCGTGGCGGCGGCAGTCGGGCAAATGATGGGAGCCGTGGTGGCGGCCACAGCCCTGGTGTTGGCAGTGGTGGCCTCCCAGCCGGTACGGCCGGAGGTGCGGGGCGCGGACATGCAGCGCACCGGGCTGCCTCCCCGTACCGGTCCACGGGCCGCGCCGGCCAGCAGCACCTACGCCAAAGTTTGTGCCGCGGCCCTGGTTTCGTTCGTGGTGGGATTTGCCTGTGTGGTCTTGGCTCTCACGGGCAGCACCTGGGCCCCCGGAGTCGGCGACTCCACGAATGCAATGAATCTTGGATTGGCCGCAGGCGCGTTGGCCGCCATGCCCGCAGTTGTTGCAGCCGCCTTGCTGCTCACGCCGCGTTTTGGTGCCATCGTGGGCTGGTCGGCACTGCTGTTGTGTGCAGGCCTGGGCGTAGCGTCCGCCGCACAGTTTTCAGGTGCTGGCAGTTCCCTGCAGTGGCCGTTGATGCTGCCTGCCGCCGTGCTGGGGAGTCTGGCGTTCGCGCTGCCGGTCAGTGGATTGCTGTCGACCAGGCCCGCCGTGCGCATTGCCGTGGGTGTGGCCCTCGGTCTGGCCGGTGTCGTCCCCGCGATCATGGCCGTGACTGCGGCAGGATTCATCGCACCGGTAGCCGCTGCCGCGCTCGCCGTTTGGGCATGGAGGCGACTGAACGAGGGGCGTCGCCGACCTGTTTCGCAGGTGTCCTATCCGCACTAGTCTCGTCAGCGGAAGGCGCGGCTGATTCCTCCTGCAAACTGGCGCAGCTGCATCCAGATCGCGAAGCGTTGGAGCGGCGTCAGCATGAATCCGACCGCCCGACGCCAGTCACGACTGCGCTGCCAGGCCAAGGTAATGCCCAGCCGGGTGCCTCCTGTCGTGGCAGAGAGTGCAATGTACAACTGGTACGAATTGCTTCGACCCAGATTGGGGTATGTGAATCGCCAGCTGATGCTTGATTCGGGCGCAACTGAGACCAGCTCGACTCGACGGCGCTCGCTGCCCCTCCGCACGCGTACTGTCTTCCCGTCCGGCCATTCGGTTGGTGGAATCGTCAACCAGCTAGCTCCCACCATTGCATCGCCGGTGATGCCCGGCGCAATGATGCTGCCGGTGAGTGGCTCCCACTCCGGCATCCTCTGAGGGTTCACCAGCAGGGCCCACACCTTCTCGATCGGGGCAGGAACAAATACCTCGGTGGAACCGTGCTTACTGTCAGGAGGTACTGCGATTGGTGTTGGCGATGTTGAGGGAGTTGCGGCGGCATTGGATTCTTCGGCGTCGGCCAGCTGGCTGATGAGTGCCGCCGGGGAGGTGCCCAGCCGCTGCAGCAGCTCCTCAATGAGTCCGCTCGGTTCGGAGAGAAGTTCTGCCAAGACGGCGGCAGCATCGCCGTCGTTCTTGCCCTTGGACGCCCGGGTGATGACATCGAAGGCGCGCTTGCCCCATTCGTACCCATTGGTTTCGTGGAAGGTGATGCGCCCTCCGTCGGGCGCCGGGAGGTCGATTCCGATGGATTGCAGCGCCAGGCTCCGCTGCTCGGCAATGGCCTGTCGGGTTGCCTCGAGGGTGACGCCGTGGCTGCGCAGCACTTGGCCGGCGGTTTGCTCACTGAGCGTCAGCGCAAGGAGCAGATGCTCGACGTCGGGCTCCCGTTGGCCCATGCGGGAGGCCTCCTCCATGGCTGCGAGGGACAGGGTTTGGCTGGTGGTTGCGGCCCTGACGAACTTGCTCATTGGTTTCTCCTGGGGACGGGGATTCTCGGATCGATCCGCTTTGCATATTTCTTGTGCGCCGCCTGCCGTGTCACGCCGAGTGCGTCGGCGACATCCTGCCAGCTCATTCCTTCACGCAATGCAGCTTCCACCTGGGCGAGCTCAAGCGTGTCGGCAAGGACGCGCAAGGACGCGACAGCTCGAAGCCCGGAGCGGGGATCGTTCGTGTCCGCTGCCGTCTTGGCGATCTGTCGTGGTTCCATGTTGTAAACCTAGGTTGCTAAGGCCGAGGCTGTCAACCTGGGTTGCTCCGTGTTTGCTGGGATGGCGCCTGCCACTGCGGCCTGAGGGCTTGATGCCATGCAAATGACTCGAATGTGTGTTCGGATCATGGGAGAATGGGGTGCATGAGCAACGCACGCATCGCCCTGGTGGACGTGAACAATTTTTATGTCTCCTGCGAACGGGTCTTTGACCCCAAGCTGGAAGGCCGTCCCGTCGTCGTGCTGTCAAACAATGACGGCTGTGTGGTGGCGCGTTCAGCGGAAGCAAAGGAACTTGGCATCGCCACCGGGACGCCATGGTTCCAGCTCCAGTCGCAGGCCAGGGCCTGGGGGCTGGTGGCGCGCTCCAGCAACTATGAACTGTACGGGGACTTGAGTGCCCGGGTCATGGAAGTGGTGGGCCGCTTTGGCACCTGGCAGGAGGTTTACTCGATCGACGAATCGTTCGTGGGGCTGGTGGGGGACTCCGCACAGCTTCAGGCAGCAGCCGGCGACATCCGGGCTGCCGTCATGCGCCACGTGGGTGTGCCTGTCTGCGTTGGTGTGGCCGCCACGAAGACGCTGGCGAAGTTTGCCAACAGGATCGCGAAGCAGAATCCGGCGATGGGCGGGGTGTGTGCGTTGGACGCCATGCCGGAAAGGCAAGTTGCCGCAATCCAGGCACGCGTTCCGGCCTCCGGCCTGTGGGGAGTGGGCGGCAAGACGACTGCCAGGCTGAAACTGATGGGCATCGAAACCATCGCCGACCTCAAATCGGCGGACCCGGCGTTGATTCGCAAGAAGTTCTCCGTCGTGCTGCAGCGCACCGTGATGGAATTGAACGGAACTGAGTGCATCCCCCACGCCGAAGAGCACGTGGACAAACAGCAGATCATGTTCTCACGCAGCTTTTCCGCCCCCGTCACGACGGTGGCGGGGATGGAAGAGGTCATGACCGTGTATGCCCAGCGCGGTGCCGCCCGGCTCAATGAGGAAGGCCTGCGGGCTGCAATCATGACGGTCACGGCCGGAACGAGCCGGTTCGCGGCAGGCGAGGGGAGCTTTCCGGCCACGACGATCCGCTTCGCGACGCCCACCCGGGACCCCATTGTGCTGGTCCGGGCCGCCGTTGCCGCCATCAGGCAAAGCGCCGTTGCCGGTGCCTCCTACCTGCGGGCCGGTGTCATGTTCGGTGGACTTGAGCCGGCTTCAGGATCGGGGATGCTTGACGTTTTCGGTGCCGGGGAGGCGCAGCCGGACGTGGGCGGGGTGCTGGGAGAAGTCCGCAGCAGGTTCGGCGCCATGGCCATCGGCATCGGGATTGGCGGGCTGGCCGAGGCGCCGCAGTGGTCGATGAAGCGTGAACATTCCTCTCCGCGGTACACCACGGAGTGGCAGGAATTGCCGGTTGTGCGGGCGTAACGGGCTGCCGCCCGCCAGCCCCGGATAAGTGTCAGGCCCCGGACCCGTTCTTGTATTCCGTGCCAAGGATGCTTGGCCGGAACTCTCACAATCGAACGAGGAGCTGGCGGACCTGGCAGGTGTGGAGTGGCAGGACTGAACCGCCACTAGACTCAAGCCCATGAATCAAGTGAAAATCGCCAAGCCCCGGCGCTTCTGGCTGTTCCTCGCAGCAGGCGACGCGGTCATCGTTGGCCTGATGCTCCATTTCTTCGTGCCCGGGGGCTTCGCCAACCTCATCACCGACGCGCTCTACACTGTGCTCCTCTACCTGGTGCTCGCGCTCATCATGCCGGCAGCCAAGCGCCACTGGCTGGCGCTCGCAGCCTTCGCGGTCAGCGCCGTCATCGAGCTGTCCCAGCTGACGGGCGTGCCCGAACAGCTGGCGGAGAGCTTTCCGCCGTCGCGCCTGCTCTTTGGCACCACCTTCTCCGCGCTGGACCTGGTGGCGTACGCGGTGGGAGCGGCGGCCGTCTGCTTTGCCGACAATCTGCTGTCCGAGCGCGGCGCCCAGTGGCGTGCCACACAAGCGGAATAGCCCTCAACAGCCGCCCGTTGGAGATCTGTAGGAGGCAAGGATGCTGGATGTGGTGGTTATTGGCGCAGGTCAGGCCGGGCTTTCGGCCGCGTATTACCTGAGCCGGCACGGACTGAATCCCGAGACTGACTTTGTGGTGCTGGACGCCAATCCCGACCCCGGGGGCGCCTGGCTGCACCGCTGGCCATCGCTGACCCTGGGCGGCGCGCACGGCATCCACGACCTGCCCGGCATGAAACGTCCCCCGGCCGATCCCACCGAACCGGCCTCTGCCGTGGTCTCCCGCTACTACGGCAGCTACGAGAAAACCTTCGATTTGCCGGTGCACAGGCCCGTGAAGGTGCTTGCCGTGCGCCCGCTCATTGCGGATTCAGCCATGCTGTTTCTCGAGGACGACGGCGGTGTCCCCGCCGACATTGCCGGCCCGCCACTGGTGGTGGAAACTGACCGGGGAGCCTTCGAAACCCGCCTTGTCATCAATGCCACCGGCACGTGGGACAAGCCCTACTGGCCGCACTACCCCGGCCTGGCCACGTTCACAGGGCGGCAGCTGCACACCGGTGACTTCCGGTCCGTGGAGGAATTTGCCGGGCAGCGGGTGCTGGTGGCGGGTGGCGGAACCTCGGCCGTGCAATTCCTGCTGCAACTGGCCGCGGCCGGTGTTCAAACAGCGTGGGCCACGCGCCGCCCGCCCGAGTTCACCACACGTGAGTTCAACCCCGACTGGGGTCGCGACGTGGAGCGCCGCGTCAACGAGCGGACGTCCGCCGGCCTGCCCCCGCTGAGTGTTGTGGGCGTGACCGGACTACCTTTAACACGGCAGTACCAAAACGGAATTGCCGCCGGAACGCTGGTCTCCCGCGGAGCCTTGCGCGAGCTGACTCCGTCCGGGCCCGTGTTTGCGGACGGGAGCACCTTCGACGCGGATGTCATCCTGTGGGCCACCGGTTTTCGTGCGGCGCTGGACCACCTGGCGCCGCTGAAACTGCGCGAACCCGGGGGAGGCATCGTCATGGACGGGGTGAAAGTTGCGCGCGAGCCGCAGCTGCTCATGGTGGGCTACGGCGCCTCCGCCTCAACGTTGGGTGCCAACCGGGCCGGGCGGGCAGCCGCACTTGTGGCCATCGACCGGCTGCGTGTCCCCGCATAACCCGGAGACGCGAAGAACCACCTTGGTGGGGACGCCGTCGTCGTCCATCTCAAAAATGACGCCCTTGGGAAGATCGCCGGGGGAGGGGATGGGCGCGCGCTGGCGGGACTGCTCCTCACGCTCCAGCCTGGCGTTGGCGGCGTGCGGATTGAAGACCTCGTCCAGGCCGCTGAGCGCCCCGCCCATGGTTGCCATGTCCTCGTGCGCGCCGGGCCTGGACATGAAGCGCTGGAACAGGACGATCCCGGTGATGGCGGCCGCAACCATGCCCAGCATGACAAGAATCGTCCAGAACCATTCCATGTGACGAGTCTAAAGCGCAGGAGCGGAAATATCCCGGGGGACCGTGGGGTTGGCCCAAAGGAGACCACTTTGAAAGGCAGCACCCATGACACTTCCCATTTCCATCCTTGACCTCGCCCATGTTGGCGACGACGGCATTGCCGAGAGCTTCCGCTCATCGGTGGAGCTGGCCCAGAAGGCGGAAGGGTGGGGGTACAAGCGGATTTGGTTTGCCGAGCACCACAACATGCCATCGATCGCATCCTCCGCAACGAGTGTGTTGATCGCGCACGTGGCGGCCCACACAAAGTCGATCCGCCTCGGCGCCGGCGGCATCATGCTGCCGAACCATTCGCCGCTGCAGATCGCCGAGCAGTTCGGCACACTGGAGACCCTGCACCCGGGCCGCATCGACCTGGGTCTGGGGCGCGCGCCGGGCAGCGACCAAAACACCATGCGGGCGCTGCGCCGGGACCCCTCCGCGGCTGACACCTTCCCCTCCGACGTGCAGGAACTGCAGGCCTACTTTGACGGCCAGACACGCATTTCCGGCGTCAACGCCTACCCGGGCAAGGACACCAACGTGCCGTTGTACATCCTGGGCTCATCGCTGTTCGGTGCGCGCCTGGCTGCGGCACTGGGACTGCCGTACTCCTTTGCCTCGCACTTCGCCCCGCAGGCGCTGGAAGACGCCGTGCGCATCTACCGCCGCGAATTCAAACCCTCCGCAGCGCTGGCCGAGCCCTACGTGATTGCCGGCGTCAACGCCATTGTGGCCGACACCCAGGAAGAGGCTGACCGGCTGGCGCTGGACGCCAGGCGACGCCGCGTCGTTTCCCTCGTGGGCCGCGGACAGACGTTCACCGAGGCCGAAATGGACCTGCTCCTCGACTCCCCGGCGGGCCAGCAGGTCAACACCATGTTCCGTTATGCAGCCATTGGAACACCGTCAGAGGCCCGCGCCTATCTGGAAGACTTCAGCACAACGGCCGACGCCGACGAGCTCATCGTGGCCACACAGGTCACGGACCGCCCGGCCTGGATCCGCAGCTTTGAACTGCTGGCGGGGGTTATGGAATTGGCGCCGTCGGTGTAGCGTTCAGGCATGGCAATTGCACGGTATCCGGGAGTGGTCATCGACTGCCCCGACGCAGCCCTGTTGTCAACGTTTTATGCTGCACTGCTGGGTTGGGAGGTCACGGCAGAGGACGGCTGGGTGGAGATTCGGCCAGCGGACCGCAGCAACAGCATTTCCTTTCAGCAGGTCGCTGCCGGCTACCGGGCCCCGGAATGGCCGGGACAGGAACATCCACAGCAAATGCACCTGGACCTGGTGGTGGACGACCTCGATGCAGGTGAGGCCGAGGCACTGGTCCTCGGCGCCATCAAGCCCGGCTTCCAGCCGGGCACGACGTTCCGGGTCTTTCTCGATCCCGCCGGCCATCCGTTCTGCCTGTGCGAATCCTGAACTTTGGGACGCCCAAGCTTTAGGAATCTTTGGGCAGGTGGTGGCGGTCTGCCATGGAAATGCTCAGGGCAGCCACGAGTGTGCCGATCACCACGCCAATGAGGGTGTCCGCCACGCGGCTGAACGCGGCGTCCGGACCCAAATGCGAGCCGAGTCCGGTCATGATCAACGCCATGGGCGTGACGGCGATGGTGGTCAAGGTGTAGTTCTTGAGCACCAGCAGTTCCGCCAGGACCTGGAACGCGATCACGAAGACCACCGACGGCCAAAACCCCAGCGACATCGACAACAGCACCACGGCCACGGCCGCGCCCACCACATTGCCCACCAGGCGCTGAATGCTGCGCTGGACGGTGACGGCATAGTTCATTCCCTGCAATGCTGCGACGGCGCCCATGGTTGCCCAGAGCGGATGGTCAAAGCCCAGTCCGACGGCGGCCCAGCCGGCGAGCACCGCGGCTGCAGCCATGCGCAGGGCCTGGTGGATGCTGTTCCTGGCGCCCAGCTCCGAACGGGCGGCCGCCAGGAACCCCAAGGGTGCCGCCGCAATGCCTGCCGCCCCAGCACCTGTCGCGGCGATGTCCGGCGCTGCTGCGCCTGAGCCTGTGGGGCTGGCTGCTCCTGGGGCAGGCACGGCGCCGGCAGGTATGCCGCGCACCTTGCGCAGCTCCGCTTCATGCCGGGCGAGGCGGGCCAGTGCCACTGTGGAGGATTCCCCGGGTGCATCGAAGCGGGCCAGCACGGCCTCCGCCTCGTCCAGCAACAGCTGCAGCCGGTCTGCATCCCGGTGCAGGCGAAGGGAACGCGGGCTGTGGCCGCGCAGGGTGCCGGCGCTGAGGGTTACCGATTCCCGGGCGGAGCGCAAGGCGGCCGTGGCAGCGGCACGGTGGTTGCCGGCGTCGTCCGCGCCCAACCGGACAACGGCGGCGATGGCCCGGGCAACGGCGAGGCGGGAAGGGGCCATCGGAACCAGCAGCACCGGAGCCATGGCAGCCAGCCAGCCCACCACCACACCGATGCCCATGGCGATCAAGGGCGCGGGCAGGGTCGCAAGGTCGTGGGTGTAGCTGGAACCCGCGCCGGCCGCGAAAACGAGAATGACGGCGCCGGGACCGGAGATGCGAAAAGCGGAGAAAATGTGCGCAGCGACGCCCGCGAGGACTG